>JBBRXD010000040.1:0-12999 GCA_038248775.1 Lysobacterales bacterium
CCGGTGGCGCGGATTTCGCTGGCCATCAGCCAGGCGTGTTCCTCGGCGAGTTTCATCGCCGCTGCCGGATCGCGCAGGTCCAGGGCGCCGAAATTCTCCAGCGCAGGCAGGTCGGCATAACCATCGCGGAACCGTTGGACTCGGCCGCCCTCCTGGTCCACGCAGATCAGTTGCGGGCGCGGTGCCGAGGCGCGGATGGACTCGGTCAAGTCCGCCGCTTGCGCGCGCGACTCGAAGTTGCGGCTGAACAGGATGACGCCGGCGCAGCCCGGGTGCTGCAGCCACTCGCGCTCCTGCGGGGCCAGTTCCTTTCCAGCGATGCCAATCACCAACATCCGCGCGTCTCCATCAGGGTCCCGGCCACGGCCGGCCGGTAGCCGATTGTAATACTGCCCATGGGCAAGCTACCTGCTGCTGCGTTCCAGCGCCTGTTTCCGTTCACTTCTCAAACAGGGCGATCGATTCGACATGCGCGGTCTGCGGGAACATGTCCATCGCGCCCGCGGCCACCAGGCGGTAGCCGCGTTCGGTGACCAGGAACCCGGCGTCGCGCGCCAGCGAACCGGGGTGGCAAGACACATAGACGATTCGCCGGATGCCTTTCAGGGGCAACTGCGCGAGTACTTCGGCGGCGCCCGCGCGCGGCGGGTCGATCAGCAGCTTGTCGAAGCCAAGCTTCATCCATGGCTCGGAAGCTACGTCCTTGGCAAGGTCGGCCGCATGGAATTCGACATTGGCCAGCCCATTGCGGACCGCGTTCTCGCGCGCACGGGCAATCAATCCGGCATCGCCCTCCACGCCCACCACCTGCCCGGCGCGGCGCGCGAGTGGCAAGGTGAAATTGCCGAGACCACAAAACAGGTCGAGAACCCGATCGGTGGGTTGCGGGTCCAGCAACTCGATCGCCCGGGCGATCATCTTCTGGTTGAGCCCGGCATTGACCTGGATGAAGTCCAGCGGCCTGAAGGCCAGGCTGAGGTCGAACCCGGGAATCGGAAATTCCAGGGCGAGTTGCTCCGGCCAAAGGGGTTGCACGGAATCCACGCCACCGGGCTGCAGCAGCACGGCAAATCCCGAAGCCTTGGCGAATTCGCGCAGGCGATCCACATCGGCATCGGCCAGTGGTTCGAGATGGCGGAACACCAGGGCGACCGGACCGTCGCCAGCGATGAATTCGATCTGCGGGATGCTGCGCTTGGAATCGAGGCTTTCAACCAGCGCGGCCAGTTCCGGAATGCGCGTGCCCAGTTCCGGAAGGATGGTGTGGCACTGGGTCAACTCGGCGACGAATCGGGGATTCAACTCGCGAAACCCGATCACGATGCGATCTTTCTTTTCAACGAAGCGAACCGAGAAGCGGCCTTTGCGCCGATAGCCCCAAGCCGCATCCACCAGGGGCTCGAGCATCCGACCCGGCTGCACGTGGCCGATGCGGGCCAGGTTTTCTTCCAGCACGTGTTGCTTGGCGGCGATCTGCTTGTGCTGGTCGAGGTGCTGCAATACGCAGCCGGCGCAGACGCCAAAGTGCGGGCAGCGCGGCTGCACCCGGTCCGGGGACGCCTTCAATACCTCGATTGTTTCGCCTTCGTCGAAATTCCGGTTGCGACCGGTCTGCTTGACCCGAACCGTTTCGCCCGGCAGCGCGCCAGTGACGAACACCGCCTTGCCGTCCAGACGCCCGACACCACGACCGTCATGCAGCAAGTCGGTAATGTCGAGTTCGAATTCGCGATTGATCTTGCTGCGGGATCGGGCCACCTTGCTTATTTCTGCTTCCAGGCCCCGTCCGGGGCTTGGTAGGCCCAGCCCGTGTGCGCGCTGGCGACCCATTGGCGCGCAAAGGTTTGGCGGATCTGGTCTTCCCATTCCGGGTGACCGTTGGCCACGGCGATCTCGCGATAGACCGCCTTGCGGTCTCGGTTGTCCTCGGCGACCCACTGGTTGACGCCCACACGATCCTTCAATGCAACCTTGCTCGCATCACGCACAACGATCAGCCCGTCATTACCGAAGCCCAGCGCGCCACTGTTGAAATGCGCTTCGAGCGAGGACTTGAAGCGGGCCGCCATGCGGTCCTGGATGGCCTGGATGGCCGGCGTGCGAATGGTGATGTCCACCGATTGCGCCTGGGCGTCGCTGATCAACAGCGACATCGGGTTGAAACGGGGGCGGGTGAAGGCTTGCGGCGGCTTGACCGGTTGCGGTTGCGCCTGGGCCGGGTCGTTGCCGATGACCTTGTCAACGAATTCAGCGGCAGCTTCCTGGGCCGCGGCTGCAGGAAAGTACACGTTGATGGTGACGCAGGCGGCAAGCACCATCGCACTGGCGAAAAGCAGGGGGGACAACATCTTGCGCATCGGAAATCTCCTATTGGATGACGGGGGCCTGGCCGCTGGTGGCAGCCTGCAGTCGCGCTACCAGCGTGGGCCAATCGACCCGACGCCGGAACCCGACCACCTGGATTCTTGGAAGACCGGCGCCTTCGACGATGATATAGCCGTCGCCGGCTGAACCGACGCCTTCCATCGTGCAGACATTATCCTTCAACTTGCAGCCCAGGCCGATGCGCGCGTAGCCGAAGTCGTCGAAGACCTTCAACAGGCTGGTCTGCAGGCTGCCGGCCAGGCCGCTGCCGCCAACGCTGGAGATGTCGTTGACAGCGCGCTGGCTGATGCGACGCTTGCCCTTCCAATCGCGATCGGTCTCCAATCTTGCATCGAACGCTACCGGCGACCAGTCCACCAGTCGCAGATCGTCAATGCGGCCATCAAGACGGCCTGTAATCGAGCCGAACCCGAACACCCTGGTCATCGGCTCGAGATCGATGTCCTGGATGCTGACGTCGGCCGACAAGGTGGGTGCGATGCCGAACGGCCGTTCCATCGACAGTTTAGACAGGTTGATGCTGCCGCTGAACAGATTCATCTGCAGGCCGCCATCCAGGGTCAATACGTCATCCTGGAATCGCGCGGAAGGGATCTTTCCGCTGATGGTGCCGGTGAATGCAGGCCAACCCAATCGTTGCGAAAGGCTGGCCAGGTCGAGTTCCCGCATCGCCAATCCGAACTGGAATCTTGCGCCGGCCTCGCCCTGGGGCGCTTGCCAGCGCAGGTGGTCGAGCACCAGCCGTCCCTCGAGCGCTTCGATCGCCACCGCCGGGCCGAGCACGAGTTCACCGTTGGCGCTGCTGAAACCGAAATCCGCGGCACCCAGGCCAATGCCAAAAATGGCGCCATCGCGCCATCCGATTTTGCTCGCCACCGATGTGCCGTCACGCGTCCAGCGCAGGTCCCCGTCTATGCCAGCCAACGTGAATCGCGCCTTGGTGTCGACGGCATTGACCTGGCGCATCGACGCTTCAAATCCGGTCAGTCGTCCGGCAAGCATCTGCAAGCCCGCTTTCATACCACCCGTCAGCAGCAGGTCAGAGAATCCCGCGGGGGCGAGGAATCCGCTGAGGTAGCGGTCACGTGCAATGCCCAGGTTGCCGAAGTCCAGCGCGACCGACAGGTCGGAAACCGAGGACTGCGCATCCAGCGTTGCGCTGCCTTTCGCCACCAGCACGCCCGCGTCCTTCCATTCAATGTCGGGAAGTTTCCACAGTCCCCTGGGTGCCTGTTGCGCGAGTACGTGGACCAGCACCGGGCTGGCTGGCAATTTCGCATACAGGCTGTCGAAGAGCAGCTCGCCGCCACGAGTGGTGATGCGCGCATCCACGCTTCGCGAGCCAGCCAATTCGCGATAGGCCAGTTGCAGCCTGCCCTGTAGTGCCGCCGCCGCCAACAGCCCGTCCGGCGTCTCGAGTCCGATGTCGGCAAGTTGCAGGTCGGTGCGCACCTCGAAGGCGCCCTTGTCCGGGCTGATCACGTCGATGCTGCCGCCCATCTGGCCGCTGTTCCATTTTCCTTCAGCCCATAAGCCGCGCAGGAACGCGCCCAACCAGGCGACAGGCACGCGTTCGAGCTGCACGTGATGACGGTCCGACAGCGCGGGCGGACTGCGATATTCGATGCGGCTGTTGCCGATACCGATGCGTGCAATGGTCGAATCGGGAGAAAACTCGATGGCCAGCTTCTGCGGTTTCGAGCCACGCGCCTGCACCACGCCGTCGCACTTCCAGCCCCCGGCACCGGCGCGCAGCAAGGGACACTGCCAGCTGATCTGGCTGGCATCGTAGGACAGCGCTGGAAAATCCAGCGATGCGGCCTTCAGGCTGAGCTTGCCCTGGACCGCGCCACGCGGCCAGTCGAGCCGGACCTGCACATCCTTCAGCGTGCCCGCGCCGGTATTGATCGCCGCGATACGCGCAGTCAGCACTTCGGCCTGCGCGGGCCAGGCCGCGCATACCGCAAGTAGCAGGCAGAGCTTGATGGAAACGGCGGCCATGCGCATGCTGCAAGCATAAACCGTTTGCCATGGGTACTTGATGAGCCTTGCCATAACGCCGGTGCGACTGCTGCTGGTCGAGGACGATCCGATCAGCCGGAGCTTCCTGGAAGATGCGTTGGGCAGCGTTCCGGCCGTCGTCGATTCAACCAGTGACATCGCAAGCGCGATTCCGCTAGCCCGGCTTCATTGCCACGCATTGTGGATCGTGGACGCGCATTTGCCCGACGGCAATGGCATCGACTGCCTGCGTGCCTTGCGAATGATCGGCGATACCACCGCACTCGCGGTGACTGCGAGCACGGCGCGCGAGGAGCTCGATGCGTTATGCAGGGCAGGCTTCATCGAAGTGCTCTGCAAGCCCGTGTCGGTGGCCTTGCTGTGCGCCACGGTAGGACGACTGGTCGGACAGGCCCCGCGGGGAATTCGCGAGCCCTCGCCCGGCAAGCTTCCCGTATGGGACGAGGCACAGGCCTTGTCGGCCATCGGCGGCGATCGAACCGCGCTGCTGAAACTGCGCGGCTTGTTCCAGGCGGAATTGCCGATCCTCCTGGATGAACTGCAACGCGCGCGTCTGGCAGGAAACACGCGGGCGGCACAGGCAGTGCTGCACAAGCTCAAGGCCAGTTGCGGCTTCGTCGGCGCCGCGCGCTTGTGCCGCGCGGTGGACGTACTTGCGCAATCGCCGATGGACGCGCAATTGGCGCAGTTGTTCGGATTCGCCGCGCAAGATGCGCTGGCGTGGAAGGACGATCAGTCCTGAGGTCGCGGCCGCACCCGCGCCAATTCATCAAGCAGCCCCCAGGACCGTAGTCCGGTCGAGCCCAATTGCGCTGACAACACGACCCGCAATGCGCGACGCAGCTCAGCCAGTCCCTCAGGCGGGGGCATCCGGTCCGCTGCGAGGCACAGCAAGGTTTCGCCCGAGATACTGTCGCCGGCGCGGCGCAGGTCCGGCACCGGACCGACTTCCGGGTCCAGACGATAGCGACGGTCGGCCAATACGCTTTCGCCGTCCGCCGTCTGGTCCCAGGGCAAACCGACGCCCAGCGCATCCAGCAGGTCGCGTTCGAACCGGCGCAGGTTCCAGGCCAGGCGCGCGCCGTCGGCAAACTCGCCACGCACGCGCCCGTAGAGTTCGAACAGTGCCGGCGCGGCATCATTGCGCGGCGTAAGCTTGAGCAGCAACTCGTTGACGTAGAACGCAGCCATCAGACGGTCGCCGGTCAGCGCCGGTGCAACATCGAGGGCCTCAGCCTGGATCAACCGGGCCAGTTCGCCGCGCGGCAGGTAGTCCACGCGGATGTGTTGCAAGGGCTGCAACGCCGCCTTCAGGGGCTGGCGCTTGGGCGTGTTCAAGCCACGGGCAACCACGCCGACCCGGCCATGTTCCATGGTCAGCAGTTCGACGATCAGGCTGGTCTCGCGCCAGGGACGCGCGTGCAGGACGAAGGCGGGTTGTGCCAGGACGCGCATGGCCGCGCTGGCCTATTCGCTGTATCCGAAACGGCTGAGCGCAGCTTCGTCGTCGGACCAGCCTTCGCGAACGCGGCACCAGGTCTCAAGGAAGACCTTCCTGTCGAACAGCCGCTCCATGCCCAGGCGCGCCCCGGTCGAAATCGCCTTCATGCGTTCGCCGCCCTTGCCGATGACAATGGGTTTCTGGCTTTCGCGCTCCAGCCAGATGACAGCGGCAATGCGCAGCAACGCGCCGTCTTCTTCGAACTTCTCGATCTCCACCGTCGCCGAGTACGGCAGCTCGTCGCCGAGGCGCAGCATCAGTTGTTCGCGCACGAGTTCGGCGGCCAGGAAGCGCTGGCTCTTGTCTGTTATCTCGTCTTCTGGGTAATGCGGGTCCGACTCCGGAACCATGGCAATCAGGTCCTTCACAAGTACGTCGGTGCCCTTGCGTTTCATCGCTGATATCAGGTGAACAGAGGCGAATTCGCGACCAGCCGTGACCTCGGCAATGAAGGGGAACAACTTGGTCTTGTCGGGAATCTTGTCGACCTTGTTGATGACCAGCACGCAGGGCACGCCCGATTCCTTCAGGGCTGAATAGGCCAGCGTATCGTCTTCCACCCAACGGCCGGCTTCGATCATCAGGATGGCTGCGTCCACGTCGGACACGGCGCCACGCGCGGCGCGATTCATGTAGCGGTTCATCGCGCGCTTCTGGTTGCCGTGGATGCCGGGCGTGTCCACCAGCATCAGCTGCCCTTCGGGGAAGGTGGCGATGCCGAGCAGGCGATGGCGCGTGGTTTGCGGACGCGGCGAGACGATGCTCACCTTCGCCCCGACCAGCGAATTGATCAGCGTGGATTTGCCGACATTGGGTCGGCCAATCACCGCGATGGTGCCGGCACGGTAGGGGGCGGCGGTCATCGGGTCAACTCCAATTGGTCCAGCACGGCGGCAGCGGCCGCCTGTTCGGCCGAGCGCATCGAACTGCCCTCGCCCGTCGCTTCTATTCCGGGTTCGCCCACGCGGCAGGACACGCGGAAGGTGCGCGCATGTTCTTCGCCAGTAGCATCTATCAGAATGTAATCAGGCCGCGGTGACTGCCGGGCTTGCAGCCATTCCTGCAATCGGGTCTTGGCGTCTTTCTCGACCTTGCCGATCGGCAACTGGTCGATCAACGGTTCGAACCAGGGCAGCACGCGCTCGCGGCAAGTATTGAAGCCGGCATCGAGGTGGATCGCGCCGACCAGGGCCTCAAGCGCATCGGCCAGGATGGAATCGCGGCGGTGTCCGCCGGTCTTCAATTCGCCGGTGCCCAGTTCCAGCCGGTCGCCCAGGCCCAGGCCGCGGGCGATGCTTGCCAGGGTCGACTCGCGGACCAGGCTGGCGCGGGCCCGGGTGAGCGCACCTTCATCGGCCTTGGGCCAGCGGTCGTGCAGGGCCTCGGCAACGATCAGGTTCACCAGCGCATCGCCCAGGAACTCCATGCGCTCGTTGTGTGGAGCCCCGGCGCTGCGGTGGCGAAGCGCCTGCCGCAACAGGCCGGGGTCGCGAAACGAATGACCGAAACCATCAGTCACCGGCTGTCTTGCTTCCCAAGGGCTTGGAATGGGCGAACTTGACCACGAAGTCGATGTTGTAGAGGAACGGCTTGCGTACTTCGTAGACCATGGAAAGGACGTTGCCGGACTTGTCGCGAATGAGCTTGGCGTCCTTGCCGGTCACCGATTCGACATAACCCACGTTGAACTGGCGGTCGAGGCCCTTGCGCAGGGTCTCGAAGTCAGTGTCGTTGGGCGAGGCTTCGCCCGCGACGAAGTTGACGGCTTTGACGACACCGTAGTACTCGCTGTAGGCCGGCCCAAGGACCATGCCCATGTAGGCGAAGAAGCCAGCCACCACCATCACGATGATGAAACCGACGAGCGTGATTCCACTTTGCTTGCGCTTGCTGGTGACAACGTTCATGACCTTCCCCTTGGCTGCTTTCGTGGCTCGACCCGCCTGCGGGGCCGTGTTCAGTTGATGGTATCGCCGATTCTGGAATAGTCGAAGCCATTCGAACAGAACCAGCCTTCGCAGTTCAACCAGATGATCATAGCGCGCCCGACCAGGTTTTCCTCGGGCACGAAACCCCAGTCGCGGCTGTCGGCGCTATGGTCGCGGTTGTCGCCCATGGCGAAATATTGGCCCTCCGGCACCACCCAGGTACCCGGTGGGAACGGGCTGCCCGGCAGGTCCAGGATGGTATGGGAATGGCCCGGAAGCTGCTCGGTGACGACGTCCGTGCCACTGTTGTCCAGCGCCGAACCGGTGCCGACGAACACGCCGTCGGCCTGGTAGGCGACCGGCTCCCCGTTGATGGTGACGTGGTCTTCGGTCACTTCCAGGGTGTCGCCGGGCAGGCCGATGATGCGCTTGATGTAATCGGTGCCGGTTTCCGGGTCGCCGACGCCGCGGCCGGGAAAGCGGAACACGGCCACGTCGCCGCGCTTGGGCTCGCCGTTGGCGATGAACTTGCGGTTGATCACCGGCACGCGCAGGCCGTAATCGAACTTGTTGACCAGGATGAAATCACCGACCAGCAGGTTCGGCATCATCGACTCGGACGGGATGCGAAAAGGCTCGGCAATAAAAGAGCGCAGCACCAGCACGAACAACAGGACGGGGAAAAGCGAACGCGAGTAATCCACGATCGCCGGCTCGGCGACGTCCTCGCCGTCCTTCACCATCATCGCGCGGTGCTTGGCGAAGAACAGGCGATCCACCAGCCACACCAGCCCGGTGAGGGCGGACAGCACGGTCAGAATCAGGGCGAAATCAAGTTTCACGGGCGTCCATCCTGGGTGCGTTGATTATTTGCTGTCGCTCTGCAGCACGGCCAGGAAAGCTTCCTGTGGAATCTCGACCTTTCCGAATTGCTTCATGCGTTTCTTGCCTTTCTTCTGCTTCTCGAGCAGCTTCTTCTTGCGCGTGGCATCGCCGCCATAGCACTTGGCCAGCACGTTCTTGCGCATCGCCTTCACCGTCGAACGCGAGATGACCTGCGCGCCCACCGCGGCCTGGATGGCCACGTCGAACATCTGCCGGGGAATCAGGTCCTTCATCTTCTCGCACAGCTCGCGGCCGCGGCGATCGGAATGGGCGCGGTGCAGGATCATCGACATCGCATCCACGCGATCGCCGTTGATCAGCACGTCCAGGCGCACGAATGGACCGGCTTCGAAGCGCAGGAAGTGGTAGTCGAGCGAAGCATAGCCACGCGACACCGACTTGAGCTTGTCGAAGAAATCCATCACCACTTCGGCCATCGGCAGTTCGTAGTTGATCTGCACCTGGCTGCCGAGGTAGTTGATGCTTTGCTGCGCGCCGCGCTTTTCCTCGCACAGCTTGATCACCGCACCGACGTAATCGGGCGGGGTCAGGATGGTCGCGTGGATGATCGGCTCGCGAATTTCCTGGATCTTGTTAAGGGAAGGCAGCTTGGCCGGGTTGTCGAGCGGCAGCACGCTGCCATCGGTCAGCAGCACCTCGTAGATGACCGTGGGCGCGGTGCTGATCAGGTTGAGGTCGTACTCGCGCTCAAGGCGCTCCTGCACGATCTCCATATGCAACATGCCCAGGAAGCCGCAGCGGAAGCCGAAGCCCATGGCCTCGGAACTTTCCGGCTCGAAATTGAGCGCGGCATCATTGAGCTTGAGCTTGTCGAGCGCCTCGCGCAGCGCGGTGTAGTCTTCGGCGTCCACCGGAAACAAGCCGGCGAAAACACGTGACTGCATCTTCTGGAAGCCCGGAAGCGCTTCGGTTGCTGGATTGGCAGCCAGGGTCAGCGTGTCGCCGACCGGCGCGCCATGCACGTCCTTGATCGACGCATTCAGCCAACCCACTTCACCAGCGCCGAGCTTCGTCAGCTCCTTGCGCTTAGGCGTGAAAACACCCACGGCATCCACCTGGTGCACTCGGCCGGTAGTCATCACCAGAATCTTGTCACCGGGCTTGATCTCGCCCTGCATGACCCGAACCAGCGAAACCACGCCCAGGTAATTGTCGAACCACGAATCGATGATCAGCGCCTGCAGTTTGTCGCTGCCGCGCGGGGTCGGCGGCGGGATGCGATGCACGATCGCCTCGAGCACGTCGATCACGCCCAGGCCGGTCTTGGCGCTGATGGCGACCGCGTCCTCGGCGTGGATACCGATAACAGCCTCGATTTCCTTCTTCACCTTTTCGACATCGGCCGTCGGCAGGTCGATCTTGTTGATGACCGGCACGACCTCCAGGCCTTGTTCGACCGCCGTGTAGCAATTGGCGACCGACTGGGCTTCGACGCCTTGCGCGGCGTCCACCACCAGCAGCGCGCCTTCGCAGGCAGCCAGCGATCGCGAGACTTCATAACTGAAGTCCACGTGGCCGGGGGTGTCGATGAAGTTCAGCTGATAGACCTGGCCGTCCTTCGCCGTATAGGGCAATGAGACCGACTGGGCCTTGATGGTGATGCCGCGCTCGCGCTCGATCGGATTGGAATCGAGGACCTGCGCTTCCATTTCCCGGGCCTCGAGGCCGCCGCAGATCTGGATGATCCGGTCAGCGAGCGTTGATTTGCCGTGGTCGACGTGGGCGATGATTGAAAAGTTTCGGATGTGCTGCATGGGGGCGGCGCGAGGCCGTCTGTAGATGTGAACACGGCATTATCGCACAGCCCCCCGGACACAGCCCGCCCTGAACAGGCTGGCCGGGGATCTGCCGCCTGGACCCTTAGGAGGCCGGGATGGTCACCAGCCCGGTACTTTGCTCGTTGCGCACCAGCAAGCGCACTCGATCGCCAGATTTGAAGCCTTTGAGCGCGGACTGGAACTGGGCTGCGCTGCCCACCGTGGTCTTGCCCACCTGCAGGATGACATCGCCGGGGGACAAGCCCGCCTGGCGGGCAGCCACGCCGGACACACGGCTGATCCGCACGCCCTCGCCGATCTTCAGGCCCAGCCGCGAGCGCGTGGCCGAATCGATTTCCGACACCACGATGCCCACCGAATTCAGATCTGTCCCCAGCGACGGCGCGGCCCGTTGCTCGCCACGGTTGTTGGAGGCGACAGCTTCATCCAACGGGCTTAGCACCACCATCACATCCAGGTTCTTGCCGTCGCGCAGCAGCTTGACGCTGGCGCGGCTGCCCGGCGGCATCGCGCCGACCAGCGGCGGCAAGTCGGAGGAACTGACGATCTCCTTGCCGTTGAAAGCGAGAATGACATCGCCGGCGCGAATACCCGCTTTTGCCGCGGAGCTGTCATTGATCACGCCACCAACGAAGGCGCCGCCCGCGCGGGTGAGGCCCAGCTCTTGCATCTGTTCGCGTTGCAGGTCGCCCACCTGCACGCCCAACTGGCCACGTTCGACCTTGCCGGTCTTCTGGATCTGGCGAACGGAATTCATCGCGACCTCGATCGGGATCGCGAAGCTGACCCCCATGTAGCCGCCCGAATTACTGAATATCTGGGAGTTGATGCCGACCACTTCGCCACTGGTATTGAGCAGCGGGCCGCCGGAATTGCCGCGATTGATCGCGACGTCGGTCTGGATGAAGGGCACGTAGCGCTGCGAGTTGTCCATGCTGGGCCGGCCCAGGCCGCTGACCACGCCGGCCGTAACCGAATGGTCGAAGCCGAAGGGAGAACCGATCGCCAGCACCCATTGCCCGGGCTTGAGGTTGCGCGAGTCGCTCAGCTGCAACACCGGCAGGTTTTCGGCATTGATCTTGAGCACGGCGATGTCCGAATTCGGATCGCTGCCCACCACCTTGGCTTTCATTTCCCGCCGGTCAGCCAGATGCACGATGACCTCGCTTGCGCCATCAATGACATGGTGGTTGGTAAGCACGAATCCATCCGGCGAAATAATGAAACCGCTGCCAAAGGAAGTGCCGCCGCCCGGTTGCTGGGGCATCGGCATGCCCGGGCCGCCGGGCTGGCCGAAGAATCGACGGAAGAATTCCGGCATTTCTTCCTGGCCGGGGGCTTGCTGCGAGTCTTCTTCGGAGCCCGGACCGATCTGCATGGTTCGGCCGGTGCTGGCCTTGCCCAGGATCGATTCAATGTTTACGACTGCGGGACCTGCCCGCTCCACCAGTCGGGAGAAATCGGGGAGATTGACCAGCGGTGGCGCCACGCTGGTGCTGACTGTCTGCGCGACCAATGCCTGGCCGCCGGAACCAAGCGTGGCGTTTGCCGAGTCGTGCATCTGGATGAAAATCAGGCCCGCCAAACCGACGGTCGAAAAAGCGATTGCGATTCGAGGAAGGGTTTTCATGGCGTCTTCTTGCTGGATTTTGGGTGGTTGGAAAATCGGCCAATCAGGCCGTGCCTGCTTATGAACCCGACGCCCCGGAAAAAGTTCCCGGCGACATCGAGGTGAGTACGATCAACGCGATACCGGGGTCTTGGCTCCGGCGGCTTGGGTGTTGCGCGCAAAATAGTTCACCGTGGCGGCCGGCACCTTGCCGATCGCAACGACGCGGCGACCGTCTCCCCACAGGGAATGCACGTTCACGGCGCCACGCCGCATCGCCGACTCTCCGCGCTGCCCCGCAGCCATGGGCTCGATATAGACAGACACGCTGGCGAGACCGTCGCTGTAGAGCAGTTGCACCGAGTCGCCGAGCTTGCGGCCAGACCGCAATGAGAAGCCCGGCGGCGGCGACTGCACGCGCCAGCCCGGGTCAGCCTGCTTGCCCGGGCCCAGGGTTTGCACGCGTCGCAGGCCTTGCTGCGTGGACGGACGCAGGTCCGCCTCGTCCGGTCGCTGGCCGACCTGGACTTCGGTGAAAGCCATCTGCTCCAGGGCGCGGCCCGTTTCGCCTATCAACGCAATGCGAAGCGGCAATCCGGTTTCGGTGTCGAGCCACAGGCGGTAACCGTAGCGCCAGCCGTCCTTCGACTGCAGGTCGATGATCTGGCAATCGCGTGAGGCGACGCGGCCGGTCTTGCCCAGCCGCGCCTTGTATTGGTCGAGCTTGCTCGCCCCGGCGAATTGTCCCGCGGGATTCCAGCGCCCCGCCGTGTCGGCGTCGTACCCGACCGAGTCGATGCCGGTGCCGATGCACATCACCATCTTGTCGTCGCGGATCACTTCGCGATGCGGTCCGGTCTGCGTCACCAG
>JBBRXD010000041.1:0-12922 GCA_038248775.1 Lysobacterales bacterium
TGGCCGCACTGGTCCTGCTTTGGCTGCGATCGCTTGCCGGCGAGCAGCCGCGCTGGCTTACCTATTTCGCCAACGAGGCCTTTTCCCTCTACTTCCTGCATGTCTACTTCATGCTGCTGGCCGATCTTGCCTGGCCGCTCGAGCATGACCCAAGCTTGCTGCCGTGGAGCGTGTACGTAAGCAGTCTGGGGTTTTTCGCCTTCGCGCTGGCCATGAGCGTGCTGGTGGTGCGGCTGCTGCGCCTGTTGCTGGGCAAGAACTCGCGCTTGTTGATCGGCAGTTAGGCGTAAAGTTCGGCGATGCAAGTCGACGTGACCTAGGGCAACTTCCCCTGCGCATCAAACCCGGCCTTGCGATACATCCGCACGACCCTGCGGTCCTTGCGATACGCGTCCAGGTAGACACCATGAAGCAGGCGGATCGGGTCCGTGCCGCTGGTATGCGCGTCCATCCCGCGCTCAATGAATGCCAGGCGCGCGTCGACGTCGCCCAGCAGGTCCAACGTGCGCTCGAATTGTTCGTGGTCGAGCTGTTTGCGCAACACATCGCGCTGTTCCGGATGGCGTGACAAGAGCAGCGCGGCGCGAGCGGCCGGCTGCGGTTCGCCTGTCTTGCCGGCGCGGGCATTGGCCGCCAGGGCGGCGGGACGCGTCTGGTCCAGCAATTTTTCCGCGTCGTCCAGGCGGCCAGCTTCCAGGTACGCGCGGAACAGGTTGGGCGCGATGAAACCCAGATCCGGGGCTAGTGCATAGGCTGCCTGCAGGGGCGCGATCTGCTCTTGCGTCCGGCCCAATACGGCCAGGCTGATGGCCTGGCCATTGAGGAAGATGGGCACCAGCGGGTCGAGCTCAATAGCGCGGGTGTTGGCCTGCAGGGATTCTTCCAGGCGACCCATCCCGCCCAGCCATTTCGAGTAGGCGAAATAAACGTCCGGGTCGCTGGGCGCGAGTTCCAGCGCGCGCTTGAAATGCGGCTCGGCGCGGGCCCACTCCCATCGGAAGGCATACAGCGACGCCAGCGCGGTGTGTGCCTCGGCCAGGTCCGGCGCCAGTTGCAGGGCTTGCTTGCACGCGGCTTCAGCCTCGGTCAGGAACTTGGGCGTGTCCTTGCTCTGGTCGGTCGACACCCAATGGGGCAACACGCCCAGGCTGGCGCACAGTCCGGCCCAGGCCGGCGCGAAATTCGGATCCAGTTTCGCCGCCTGGCGGTACAGCGCGATCGATTGTTGGACGCCATCGCCGCGCGCCTTGTAGGCGGCGCGCGCCCGCAGGTACAGCCCATAGGCTTCCGGGTCGGTGGTGCGCTGGCTTACCAGGCCATCGCTGCCGCCCAGGCCCAGAGGCAATTTCAATTCCCTCGCAATGGCGCCGGCCAGTTCAGCCTGCAGGGCGAATACGTTTTCGAGCTTGCGGTCGTAGGTTTCGGACCACAGGTGGAAGCCATTGTCGGCACGCACCAGCTGCGCGGTCACGCGGACCTGTCCGTCGGCCTTGCGCACCGACCCTTCCAGCACGTAGGCCACGCCCAGCAGCTTGCCCAGTTCGCGCACGTCGTGGCGCTGGCCCTTCAATGAAAACACCGAGGTGCGCGCGGTAACGTTCAGGCCAGGCACCTTGGCCAGGGCATTCAACAATTCCTCGGTCATGCCATCGGAAAAATATTCCTGCTCGGGATCGGCGGACATGTTGAGGAAAGGCATGACGGCGATGGATTTGGCGAGCGCGGGTGTTGTCGCATGGCTGGCGGACGCGTTGGTGCCGGACGCAGAGGGACTGGCCGCAGTCGCACCCGGGCCTTCGGTCTTGCCAGACAACTGCTTGAAGATCAAGACGGAAACGGCGAGCAATAGCGCAGCGGCGGCGAGCCATTGCAGCCCGCGCCGCGATTTTGCCTTGCCTTGCGCAGGCTGCATCACCGCGGTCGGGCTGGTGATGACAGCCAGCGCATCGATCCGTTTTTGCACGTCGCTGCCAGAGGCCGGCCGCGCGGCGGGATCTTTCGCCATCATCGCCTCGATCAAGGGCTGCAGGCGTGCGAGCGCCGACGGCAGGCGCGGGATTTCGCCGCTGATGTGCTGCACGCCAATGGCCCAGCCATCGGTGCCTTTGTAGGGCAGCTCGCCGGTCAGCAATTGGTAGAGCACCACGCCCAGGCTGTACAGGTCGCTGCGGCCGTCGATCTTTTCGCCGCGCAATTGTTCCGGGCTCATGTATTGCGGGGTGCCGATGCTGGTGCCTTCACGGGTCAGCGCGGCATTGGAGTCCATCGCGCGGGCGATGCCGAAATCCGACAGCAGGCAGCTGCCGTTGGCGCGGCGCAGGATGTTGTCGGGCTTCACGTCGCGGTGCACCACCCCCTGCGCGTGCGCGTAATCGAGCGCGCCGGCGATGTCGTGGACGATGCGCAGTGCGCCGTGGCTGTCGAGCGCACTGCCTTGTGGCGGCGCCACGGTGCCCGATTGCTCGTACTCCATCGCGATATACGCGGTGC
Organism: Lysobacterales bacterium; assembly: GCA_038248775.1. GTDB lineage: Bacteria > Pseudomonadota > Gammaproteobacteria > Xanthomonadales > Xanthomonadaceae > Arenimonas. The sequence goes on from JBBRXD010000041.1 coordinate 2,491, forward strand.
CGTCGTACGTGCCCACGTCGTAGATGGCGATGATGTTGGGGTGGTGCAATTTAGCGGCGATGCGCGCTTCCTGCAGGAAGCGTTCGCGCAATATCGGGTCGGCGGCCATGGCCGGCGACAGGATCTTCAGCGCCACTTGCCGGCCCAGGGAATCTTGCGTGGCCAGCCAAACCTCGGCCATGCCGCCCGTGCCGATGGAACGCAGCAACGTATAGCCCGGAATGGTGATGGCGCCGTGCTCGGTCATTCAATCCCCTGGATCGCGCGCCGCGCCGCGGCGGCCGCGCATCACAGTACCGGAGCTTGGGGCGTGCGGCTAGGGTCCTGATTGCTGATAAGGCCGCTTGCAGGCGGCACTCGTCAGCACCTTCGTCGACCCATCGCTGGGCGACAGGGTCAATCGACACGGTGACCTGACCGGCCATCTGTCTCACGCGCGCCAACGATGTGGGCCTGGGCTTGTTCGCCGTCACCACCCTGAAGGCAAGGCGGGCGCGTACCCGGTCGCACCGGCAAGCGATGTCCTGCGCCGAAGCTCAGATTGGCTGCTTGAATGCAGCCAGTGATCGTGAGATATTCGTCTCCAAATTCGGAGACAAATATGGAAGCCATCCTCGCCGACGCGAGCATCAGCATCACCGAGCTCAAGCGCAATCCGAGCGCAGTGATCCAGGCGGCTGATGGCGAATCGGTAGCCGTCCTGGTGCACAACAAGCCCAGCGCCTACCTGGTACCGGCGGCCACCTACAAGCGCCTGCTGGACCGGCTGGAGGATCTCGAGCTGGCCGAACTCGTACGGTCCCGCGCAAAGGAGCGCCGGGTCAAGGTCAAGCTCGATGACCTATAGCCTGGCGTTCGTCGAAACCGCACTCAAGGAATGGCGCAAACTCCCGCCTGACATTCGCGACCAGTTGAAAAGCAAACTGCGCGAGCGTCTCGACCATCCGCATATCCCTGCAGCACGCCTGCATAGCCTGCCAAACTGCTACAAGATCAAGCTGCGCACCGTTGGCTACCGACTCGTCTATCAAGTCGACGACAAGGTGGTCGTCGTCACCGTGGTTGCTGTCGGCAAGCGCGACAAGGGACTGGTTTATCTGTCGGCGGAAAAGCGTACCCGCAAATGACTTCATCCTTTCGTGCAGCGCCTGGGTTCGACCAGAAGGCTCATTTCGGTAGCGGCTCCGGCAGTCCCACCTTCCTGCAGAATGCCGCGAAGCGCGGGTCGGCGCGGTACGGCGCCAGGAACGGATCGAGCAGCGTCCTGCGAATGCCCGGGTCGCGGTTGGTCCAGGCCTGGTCCAGCCATTTGAACAAGCCATCGGCATCCTTGCGCAGGGCAAACACCTGGGCGATCTGGTAGGCGGCGCCCTCACCTTGCAGGTCGATCAATGCCTTGAGTGCGGCATCCGCGGCGGCCCAATCGCCGCCGGCCTGCGTGGCATAGGCCAGGCCCACATCGCGCCACAAGCCCGGCGGCATGGCGCGGGCCGTCACGAGCGCAGCCGCCTGCTGGCCGCTTAGCACCTGCACGGCCACTTTATGCGCCGAGCCTTGCACGGCGGCGGGCTCGAGCTTCAAGGCGATATCGATCAGCCGCTCGGCTTCCGACAAATTTTCCGGCGTGCTCTTCAAGATGGACAACCAATAGTAGCGGCCGATATCCAGGGGATCGCGTTCGATGGCTTGCTGGAGCAATGCGATGGCCTCCTCGCGCATGCCCAATGCCGCCCGCGCCTGCGCCAGGCCGTAAATGCCCGCACTGTCGTTGGGTGCCAGCCGCATCGCCAGCCGGAATTCAATCTCCGCACCCCGCCAGTCGAGTTCGCCATTCATCAGCAACGCACCCCGGGCCGAGTGCGCGATTGCAAGGTCGGGCCCCAGCTCCAGGGAGCTGCGCACGGCGCCCCGCGCACGCTCGAGCTGGGCGCGCGCGGCATCACCCTGCAGGAATATCGCCGCATCGAAAGACAGCGCAGCGCTCAGCGCGGCATAGGCCGCCGCATAGCGCGGGTCAAGACCGATAGCCTGTTCGTAGGACCGGATCGCCTGTTGGAAGTTTTCGTGGGTGCTGCGCGCAAAGTGATAACGGCCTTGCAGGAAGGCGTTGTAGGCAGCCAGGTTGCCGCTGGGCGGACGGTCGCTTTGCAGGACGGCGCCGGCGTCGGTCAGCAGTTTGGCCTTCAGCTCGTTGGCCACGGCCTGGGTAATTTCATCCTGCAGCTCGAACAGGTTGCTGTAGGGCCGGTCGAAACGCTGTGACCACAGGGTGCGGCCGTCCTTCACGTTGACCAGGTCGGCGCTGATGCGAACCACGTCGCCGGCGCGGCGCACGCTGCCAACCAGCAAGTGGGCAACGCCCAGCCTGGCGCCGATGGCTGCGCTGTCTTGCTTGCTGTGGCGGAAGGTGAAACTGGAATTGCGGCTGATGACCTTCAGCCCGTTGAACTGCGACAACGCGGTGATCAGGTCTTCCGACAAACCATCGGAAAAATATTCCTGCTCGGGGTCGGACGACAGGTTGACGAAAGGCAGCACGGCGATGGAGCGGGCATCGTTGGCGTTTGTTGCGATCGTCGCAGCGGCGGTTGTCGCGCTGGCGGCAGCCGCGGTCGCCGACACGGCAGTCACGGCGCGCGCGCGCTGCCGTTCCGAATTCCAGATCAGGCCGCCGCCGACGGCCAGCAACGCCGCGAGCAACAGCAACTCGGGACCCGTCGCCTTTTGTTGTCCGCGTTCGCCGTGGTACCAGGCCAGCACCAGGGCGATGACAAAACCGAGCACGGCAATACCGAAGGCGATGCGCATGACGGTGGGCGACCAGCCGTAGCTGTCGGCCGCCAGGCCAAGCACCTGCAGCGCCACCCACGCGCCAGCCGCGTAGGCCAAGGCCCACTGCGCCATCTTGCGTTGGCCCAGACGTTTCAGATAGTCGAGCATGTCGCCCCTGGCCGCATCCCCAAGGGCCACGATATAGGAACGGCAGGCAAAAAAAACCGCCCCGGGCAAGCAGGCGGTGGATTTTTCGCCCGCATCCTTGCAGGCACCTCACAGACATGACGCCGGTCTTCCGTGACCAGGTGGCAGGATGCTTCGGCGGCCGACCGGGTTCGGTGCGGTCTCGCACATTGGCAAGCAAGGGTTTTTATTCGTTCAGCCGCGCGCCGCCAGTCCGTCCCGCCACGGCCACCCGGACTGGACTTTTCTAGTTGGCGTTCTTTTTCGCTGCCAGCTCTTCGGCAATCTTTTTTGCCGCCTGCTTCATGAAATAGTTCGTGGTCTGCAAGGTCGACACCGACGCGCCCACCGGTAGTGGCCAGCTGTTGCGGTCGACGGTAAGACTGGTCAGTTGCTTGCCGGTACGGGCGTCGGCGATGACGATCGTGGCATCGAAATGGGTTTGCCCGGCGAATCCGGTCAGGCCGCGGGCGACGATATTGCCTTCGTCATAGCGCGTGATGTCGCCGCTGATACGCAGCGCAGCGCCCTCGCCTGTTGTCCGCGCCACCGTGGGGAAGGCGCCGCTAGCGGTAATGGCTTCGGCGATATGGTCGGCAAAGACCTTGGTCGCTTCGGCCAGGCTGGTGTTGTAGTCGGCCTGTTTCTTGGCGTCGTCGAAGACCAGGGCGTTGCTGGCGTTGAAGTCCATGACTTCCACCCGGCTGAAATCGGCGATGCGCGCGGGCGCGCTGCTGGACTCCTTGCTCAAGCCCGAGACCGATCCGCAGGCGGCGAGCAGCAGCGAGCAGACCAGGGCGGGGACGGCGTGGCGCAGCGCAATGGTCATGTCTGTCTCCCGGTATTGCGTGGAGCCTAGTCGCGTTTGGGCTGCCAGTCGATGACCGGCGCGGTCTTGCCATCGTCGCAGACCCAGGCAATCGCTCGCATGCCGTCGATCAGGACGCCGGTCGATGTTCCAACGCGGGAAAAGTCGCCGGCAGCAAAAGGCGCACCCCATAACTGGAAATGCGCGGTCGCATCCGCTTGTCCGTCGTGCGCCACGGTGACCGCTTCAACCGTGTCTTCGTCGGTGTCGATCTGGATCCAGGTGCTGTCGGTGTCGCGACGATAGCCGCTGACGACACCGGAATACGAGGTGAGGTTGTTGCGGTCGCAGGCGAGCGCCGGCGAGGGCCGCAGGCGGCCGCTGCCTTGCGCAGGCGCATCGATCGGAGCGGCAGCGGGGATCGGTGCTTCCTGGGTGGCCATGGCGGTGCACCCGAGCAGTCCCGCAGCGATGCAGCCGAAAAAGAAGGGGCGCACGAGGCGCCCTTTCAATTCTTGCGATGTTGCGTTCAACGGCATTACTTGCCGAAGCGGAACGCGGTCCACTGGTCCTGGGAACGCGTGCCCTGGCCACCGCTGAACTGGTACATGCACGAGTCGTCGGTGTAATCCATGAAGTTGGTGATCGGATCGACGCCCGGCTTGCTGCGGCAGGAATCGCGGCCCGTCGGGCAACCGTAGGCAGCCGATTTTTCCGCCGCGGTGTCGGCGACGAAGTCACCGTTACCGTTACAGCCACCCTGGAAGGTGTGGTACAGGCCGAGCCAATGGCCGACTTCATGCGTGCCGGTGTCGCCCAGGTTATACGGGGTAGCGCTGCCGCCCGGCAAGGAGTTGGTCAGCACGACCACGCCGTCCATCAGGGGCTTGGACGAGTAGCTCGACGGGAACGTGGCCCAGCCGAGCAAGCCGCCGCCAATATTCGCCGAGTAGATGTTGAGATCGTCGGCCGAACCCGTGCGCAGGGCGTTCTTCATCTGGGTTTCGGCGGTGCTGCCGTAGCCCACGGTGTACCAGGTGTTGTTGGCGGTGGTGTCGGTGCCGGCCAGGACGAACTGGAAGCCGGTGCCCGCGTAAGCGTTGTTGAGCACGGTCATCTGGGCGTTGATCATGTTGGTGGTCGCGCCACCCTGACCCGACGAATTGGTGATGTTGTGGAAGTACACGTTGATGGTGGCCGGAGCGAAAGCAGCCGAGGTAACGGTGCCCGAACCCTTGGCGCCCTTGTTGCCCATCAAGGTACGGATGAAGTTTTCCTCGCGCAGCAGCGCGTCCATCTCGGACGGATTTTCGGTGCCGCAACGCAGGAACTTGGCGTTGCCATTGGCGTTGTCGATGCCGTTGTCGGCCGGCGCGGCCAGGGCCGACATCGGAAGCGCCATCGCGGCGCCCAAGGCGATGATGAGAAGTTTGATACGCATGCTTTTAAATACCCCTTAGTCGATCATGAAATTAGGCAGCTGCGAGTATTTCATCGCCATCGCCCCCCGGAAAACCGTTAAAGCGGTCACACAGTAGCCGTACTCGCGGCACTTGGATAGCTGCTATGCAGCAGTAACCGTTTCCAACCGACCGGCGGCAGGGCGATTGCGGCCCGGCCCGGGCGGCCCTGTAAACTGGCGACTCTCCCCCATCACGAGCCCCCGCCATGACCCACCCCGCCCGGCCCCGCCTCGGCCCGCTGCCTTCGCTGATTTTCTCGTCACGTTGGCTGCAGTTGCCGCTATATCTGGGGCTGATCGTCGCGCAGGGCGTGTATGTGGTGTTGTTCATGAAGGAGCTGTGGCACCTGATCCTGGGCGCGACCAGCTACGGCGAGCAGGAAATCATGCTGATCGTGCTGGGCCTGATTGACGTGGTGATGATCAGCAACTTGCTGATGATGGTGATCGTGGGCGGCTACGAGACCTTTGTTTCGCGCATGCGCCTGGAGAGCCATCCCGACCAGCCGGAGTGGCTGAGCCACGTCAATGCCAGCGTGCTGAAGGTAAAGCTGGCATTGGCGATCATTGGTATTTCGTCCATCCACCTGCTCAAGACCTTCATCGAGGCGGGCAGCCTGGGCGGCCTGCCGCTGGTAGGCACGCAGGAATGCCTTAACGCAGTAGCGGCCCTGGCGGGCGGCAACGCCACTGATTCGTGCAGCACGGTGACCGCGACTGGCGTAATGTGGCAGACCATCATCCACACCATCTTCATCCTGTCGGCGATCGGCATCGCCTGGACCGACAAGCTGATGGCGCATGCACCCAAGCCGGTGCGCGCGGACCACTGACGCGGACTGTCAATCGATGAATCGCGCCTGTCCCGAGATGCGGATCGGGCTGCCTTTTTCTTCTGGAATGTGGGCGCGGATCAGCGCGCTGTGGCCAGTTTCTTCGCCGTGGACGATTTCAATACTGCCGCCATGCGGCCACTTCAGGTCACGCAGTCGCCCGCCCAGGGCGGCGGCGGCCGCGGCGGTAGCCGGGTCTTCGAATTGCGCCGCCGAGGTAAACGGGTTGCGGGTATGGAGGCGACGCGGGTTTTCCGGCCAGGCCAGCACGACCGCGGCCAGGCCCGCGGCCGACATCAGCATCCGGCAGGCGGCCAGGCCGTAGGCGCGCGCACGCAGCGCCTCGCGATTGGCCAGGCCGATCAGCAGGTAATCGGCGCCGGCGATGGCGCGCCCCGCGGGAATGCGTGGATGCAGGTCCACTTTTCCGAAGTCGAAGATTTCCAGCACGGCCTCAACCAGTGGGCCGGGCGCGGTGCCGCTTTTGGTCGGCGCCGACTGCAGGCTGGCGGCATAACCTTCGCCCTCGCTGTGGCCTTCGACAAAAATGCGGCCGTTGTTGTGGGTCAGCGCGAACAGGCCGTCGCCTTCGCGCATCGCCAGCACCGCGCCAAGCGCGATGGTGGCGTCGCCGCGAAAACCCACCTCGGACGCCGGCGTAAAGGTGCGCACGCGAAAACCGCCGGCAGTGGGCATGGCGAAAATGGTTTCAGGCAGGCCCGCTTCGGTGGCGAGCCGTTGCATCTCAATATCGTCCGGATGTACTTGGTCGACGTGCACACCCACTGGATTTCCGCCGGCTTCGCCATCCGAAAATGCCGCCAGCTTAAGTACCTTTGCCATTCAAACTTCCCCGTTAGCGATTGACTATTTGTAGCACCGCTTCGTCGAAGCGGAAATACGCGACCGGGTCGGGGGCTTCCGGAGTGCGCATGGTAACGCGCCTTAGTGCGAGAACAGCACCGCGCAGCGTGCGCCTTCCAGGATGCAGCGGGTGGCGCCGCCCAAAACGACTTCACGCCAGCGGGCATGGCCGTAGCCGCCCATCACCAGCAGGTCGGCGCCCACGTCCTGCACGTGGCGAAGGATGCCGGCACCATCGCTTCGGCCCTCGCGCGGCTGGGCGACGACGTTTACCGCGAGGCCGTGGCGCGCAAGGTGGCGGGCGATGTCGGCACCGGGTTGTTCGCCATGCCGGCCTTCGGACACTTGCGGGTCGATCATCAGCACGTCTATCTGCGAGCTGGCGGCCAGCAGGGGCAAGGCTTCATGCACGGCACGGGCGGCCTCGGCGGTCGGCTTCCAGGCGATGACTGCCCGGCGCGCCGGTGCACTGACCTTGGCACCCTGCGGCACCACCAGCACCGGGCGACCGGAATGCATCAGCAGGGTTTTGAAATTCAGGCCGAAGTGCGGTGATGTGTCCTGCGGATCGGGCCCACCCATGATCGACAGGTCGCAATGGCGGGCGTGCAGCGCGGCGGTTTCTTCACTCCACAGCAGCATCACTTCGGTGATGCGCACTTCGCTGGTGATGTCCTCGTGCGCGAGTTGGGTGCGGGCGCGGGCCGCCAGCGCTTCGGCCGCGGCGCGCGATTGATCGAGTTGCCGCTGGCTGGCCTCAACTGGCATGTAGCCAAATTCGGTGACCAGCGGCATCGGGTGCTCAAGCGTGACCAGGCTGGTGACGTGGGCCTGGTGGGCGCGGGCCAGGACCCTGGCCGCATCCAGCGCCGTCGTGTCGCTGGCGCTGCGCAGCAGGGGAACGAAGATCTCGCGAATCATAGCGGGCTCCACGGAAGGGGTGAATTCCAACTCTAGGCCGATGGCCCGGGGCTGCATTGATCCGGGTCAATCGGGGCCGCGCGGTTAGGCGCAGTCTGGCCTGCCGTGGCAAACTTCTGCCCCCATGGTCGATCTCACCTTCCGCACCCCGCCCGAGCAGCCGTTTCGAATCCTTTCGCTGGCCGGCGGCGGCTACCTGGGCCTGTACACGGCCTGCGTGCTGGCAGAGCTGGAGGAAATGGCTGGCGAACCGCTGGGTCGCCGCTTCGACCTGATTGCAGGCACTTCGGTGGGCGGCCTGCTGGCCATCGCGCTGGCCTTCGAGATGCCGATGTGGGACCTGCGCGAATTGTTCCTGCGCCACGGCACCGAGATTTTTTCCAAGCGCGGCCTGGCCACCGGCACCATCGGCAAGCTGCGCGACCTGACCCGGTCGGTGATGGGCCCGAAATACGATGGCAATGCGCTGCGGCATGCGCTGGTGGAACACCTGGGCCGCGCCACGCTCGACGAAGCACTGCACCCGGTGGTGGTTCCGGCCACGAACATCACGCTCAGCCAAACCAAGATATTCAAGACGCCGCATGCGCCGGGTTCTCGCGGCGATGAAAAACGGCATGCGGTCAGTGTCGCGATGGCGACCAGCGCAGCGCCGTCGTACTTTCCATCGGTGCGTATTGGCCGCTACCTGTACGCAGACGGCGGCATGTTCGCGGTAGCGCCCGACCAGGTGGCACTGCACGAGGCCGAACACTTCATGGGCGTGCCGGCATCGCGCATGCACATGCTGTCCATCGGCACCGGCACCGCGCGATACGCGCCTGCGACCAAGGTTAGCGAGCGCGACGGCGCGGTGGACTGGTTGTCGGAAGGCCGCTTGATCCTGACCCTCATATCGGTACAGCAACAGCATGCGCAGGCGATGGTGGAAGACCGCCTTGGCGACCGCTACCTGCACCTGGATGGTGACTGGCCACGCGATTCGGCCCTGGGAATCGACGTGGCGACGCCACAAGCGGTGGCGGTGCTGGGAAAAATGGCCAAGGACACCATGCGCCGCGTGGACAGGGCGCGGCTGGCGCGAGACTTCCTGTCGGCGCGGTAAGTGGTGCCGTCAGCGCCTGTCGTCGAAACAGGCATCGCGCACCGCGGCTCTATCAGTCGTGGGTCGGCGCGGCGTGGTTCTTGAGGATGAGCTTGGCCAGCCAGGGCTCGCCCTTTTCCATGATTTCCAGCGGGGTCAGTTCCCAGTTGGTGAGCACGATCGCTTCCGACAGGCTGAACTCCAGTTGCCCCTTGGTGAAACGACGCTGCCCGGCGATGACGGCTTCAAGCACAGCCTGGCCGGGCATCGGCGCTTCCATCTCGGCTTCCTTCGCCGCCAGGGCCGCAGTGGGATCGGTGCCGCCACGACTGGCCAGCCATTCGACCCGGCGCAGGGCAATGTGCTGCGGCTCGCCGACGGTTTCGCCTTCGTAGTCGGGCGTGGCGGCAGTGAGCGTCTTATGCACGGTATTGAGCTGGCCGAACACGCGCATGCGCGCGAGATTGGCGGCGTCGCGGGCATGCTCGGCGTCTTCGATGTCCTGGCGCAGGCGGTCGATCTTCGACGCCTGGGCCTCGAGCGCCTTGGCGATGGCATCAATCCGGCTCAGCCAATCCTCGCGCGCCGCCAATGCCGGGGCGATGACGACGCGGGAACGGAAATCGGCGAGCAGGGTACGAGGGTCTTTCATGGCCTGATTATGTCCTATTTGCAAACGCATTTTGTCCGCCGCCAACGGTGTCCATAGCCAACGCTTGCCGGCGCCGGGGGTCGGGTTCGCCCTGGTCGCCCCGGCGTAGCCGCTCCCTGCGGACTCAGGGTCGACCGGCCGGCCATCCCTGGCCGGCCTCCTGTGCGAACCCATCCCCCGTCACCAGCAAGCGTTGGGTACAACTTCATGGACCCGATGGAAAAGCAGTTCACAAGCAATGCTCTGCCTCCATGGGCGTTGTCAAAGCCATCGCAGTTCGCGTGGCTTCTTACCCATGGAGTCGTGCTGAATTGGCGGGTGATGCTGGGCGGCGCCGAGGGTGGGGATCGCCCTCGGCGACGTTCAGCATCGAAACCAACAATTTCAAGAAAGATCAGCGCCCGTTCTGCATCCCGATGAACTGCAGGAACTCCGACCGGGTACGCGCGTCATCGCGGAATGCGCCGAGCATCGCGCTGGTGACCATGCTGACGCCGCGCTTGTGGATGCCGCGCGTGGTCATGCATTCATGCGCCGCTTCAATCACCACCGCCACGCCGCGCGGCTGCAGCACTTCCTCGATGGACCGGGCGATTTGCGCGGTGAGTTTTTCCTGCACCTGGAAACGCCGTGCATAGGCTTCGACCACGCGCGCCAGCTTGCTGATGCCGACCACGCGGCCGTTGGGCAGGTAGCCGACGTGCGCCTTGCCAATGATCGGCGCCATATGGTGTTCGCAATGGCTTTCGAATTCGATCGCGCGCAACACGATCAGTTCGTCGTAACCCTCCACTTCCTTGAAGGTGCGGCGCAGGTAATCGGCCGGGTCCAGCGAATAACCCGAGAACCA
>JBBRXD010000042.1:0-12789 GCA_038248775.1 Lysobacterales bacterium
GAGTGCACTGCGCCGATGCGCGCGCAGGCCAGCATCGCCACGGCCGCTTCGGGAATCATCGGCAGGTAGATGGTGATGCGGTCGCCCTTCACCACGCCCAGGTTGGTCAGCGCGTTGGCCAGCTGGCAGACGCGCGCGTGCAGTTGCTGGTACGTGATTTGTTGCGAAGGCACTGCCGGGTCGTCGGATTCCCAGATGATGGCGGTCTTGTCAGCGCGCATCGCCAGGTGCCGGTCCAGGCAATTGACGCTGGCATTGAGCTGTCCATCGGCATACCAGCGGATGCGGAAATCCGCGGCATCGAAGCTGACGTCCTTCACCTGTTCGTAGGGACGCGACCAGTCAAGTCGCTGCCCCACCACGCCCCAGAACGCCGATGGGTCGGCAATCGATCGCGCATAGAGGTCGCGGTAATCGGCCTTGCGCAAGCGCGTGTTGGCTTCGAAATCCTCATGCACGGGATGGATGCTGGAACTCATGGCGTGCTCCTGTCGCTTCACCCTATTAGACCACCGACGGTGACTCGAGCCTTCCTGAAGTATTCGTGCTGAACGTCACCGAGGGTGGGGTCCGCCCTGGCGGCGTTCGGCATCGGAACGGGGAACTTCTGGGGAGGAGCATCGCGGCCGAGGCCGCTCCCACAAAGGCCGCTACCACAAAGGCCGCTCCTGCGGGAGGGGTCAGGTGCGGACGGGGACCAGGGCGTAGCCTTTTAGGCGCGCGGAGAATTCCTGCAGCGCGTGGATGCCGGAGGCTTCGGCTTCGTGGCACCAGGTGCGCAGGGCTTCCATCTTTACTTCAGCCACGGCCGACTTCATCTCGTAAATGGCCAGCAGGCGCTGCCGGTATTCCACCAGCGTCGCCAGGTGCGGACGCGAGGCCACGAAGGCCTGCAGGCGTTCGCGATGCGCGTTGTCGAGCCAGCGGCCTTCGCTGCGGAATGCCTTGCGGATCCGGCGCGGCAGCGCGCCCGCTTCAAGCTTCAGCTGCGGCTTGAGCACGGTCTTGAAATAGTCGGTCGCCACCTGCCAGCGGTGCACCATCATTGCGTGCAGCGTGTCGGCATCGGGCACGGAAATATTGGGCCGCACATCCAGCTTCGGGGCCACGCGCAAGACTTTGGCCAAGCCAAGTTTCTGGAGCGTCCACAGCACCGTCCAGCCGATGTCCACTTCGAACTTGCGCAAGGCGAACTTGGCCGAACTCGGGAAGGCGTGGTGGTTGTTGTGCAGTTCTTCGCCGCCGATCAGCAGCGCCCATGGGGTGAGGTTGGTGGCGGTGTCGTCGGTGTCGAAATTGCGGTAGCCCCACCAATGGCCCAGGCCGTTGATGACGCCGGCCGCGCAGAACGGCATCAGCGCCATCTGCAGCGCCCAGATCGCAATGCCCGGCAATCCGAACAGCGCAAGGCTGGCGAACAACAGGATCACTACGCCCGCCGTGGAAAAACGCGTGTACACATTGCGCTCGATCCAGTCGTCGGGCGTGCCCTTGCCGTATTTTTCCAGCATGTCCTTGTCCAGCGCCGCCTTCTGGTAGAGCTCGAGGCCGCGCCACAAAACGGTGTTGATACCTGCGAAGCGGGGGCTGTGCGGATCTTCGGCCGTTTCGCAACGAGCGTGGTGCTTGCGATGCACGGCCACCCATTCCTTGGTGACCATGGCGGTGGTAAGCCACGACCAGAAACGGAAGAAGTGGCTGAGCACGGGATGCAGGTCCACGCCACGATGGGTCGCGCTGCGATGCAGATAGATGGTGCTGGTCATCATCGTTATCTGGCTGGCGATGAGGAAGTACACGACCATTTGCCAAACGCTGGCCTGGCTCAGTCCAGCCAGCAACCAGTCGATCAAATCGGGGGGCATCGTTGACTCCAGGAGGGCCACCGGGTCGGGCAGCCGATAAAAGACACGGCGCGTGCTGCGCCGACAAAAACATTATGGAGGCGGCACGTGGCAATGCAAGCGGCGGTCCGGTTTTCGGTAAGCTCACCGGGTGCCCGAACTGCCCGAAGTAGAAACCACCCGACGGGGCCTGGCGCCCCACCTGCAAGGTCGCCGCGTGACCGGTGTCACGCTGCGCCGTCTGGACCTGCGCTGGCCCATTCCCGCCGAGATTTCCCTGCTGCTTCCCGGCCAGGAAATCATCGGGCTGCGCCGTCGCGCGAAGTACCTGCTGGTGGATACCGCGCCCGGCAGCGCGCTGCTGCACCTGGGCATGTCCGGCAGCCTGCGCGTGCTTCCAGCAGGCACGCCTGCCACCACGCACGACCACGTGGACATCGCGCTGGACTCGGGCAAGGTGCTGCGCTTCAACGACCCGCGCCGGTTTGGCTGCCTGTTGTGGCAACCGACCGGCAGCACCCATGACCTGTTGCGCGACCTTGGGCCGGAGCCGCTGTCGGACGATTTCAGCGGCGACTACCTGTACCAGCGAAGCCGCGGGCGTAGCGCCAGCATCAAGAGCTTCCTGATGGACCAGTCGATCGTGGTCGGCGTGGGCAATATCTACGCAGCGGAAAGCCTGTTCCAGGCCGGCATCACCCCCGCCCGCCAGGCCGGCCGGGTCTCTCGCGGCCGCTACGGCGCGCTGGCAGCAGCGGTCCGCACCATCCTGGCCCACGCGATCCAGCGCGGCGGCACTACCCTGCGCGACTTCATCAGCCCCGACGGCGCGCCTGGCTACTTCGAGCAGGAGTTGTTCGTTTATGGACGTGAGGACGAGGCCTGCAAGCGCTGCGGGCGCGCCCTGAAGGGCAGTCGGCTCGGAAACCGGGCGACGGTCTGGTGCAGCCACTGCCAGAAGTGAACAACATTTCACGCCATCGCTGCTTTTTGGAGCGTGACAGACATCATGTACGGGCTATGATGTCTGCACCAGCCCGCGCAGACGGGATCGGGGAGTCATGAGCGATACCGCCGAAATCACCCAGTGGTTGAGTGCTGCCCGCGATGGCGATCGGGTCGCGCTCGACCGCGTGCTGTCGGCCTTGTATCGGGAACTGCACAGCATGGCCCGGCGCCAGCTGGGCAACCAGAACGGCCATACCCTGGACGCCACCGGCCTGGTCCACGAGGCCTATATCCGCCTGGTTGGGCGGGCCGACGCCCAGTTCGAGGACCGTGCCCACTTTTTTGCCTATGCCGCTTCGGCCATGCGCAGCGTGGTGGTGGATTATGCGCGGCAGCGTCTGGCGGTGAAGCGCGGCGGCGACCTGCACCGGGTCACCGACCTGCCCGAGGACGTGGGCGGCGGCATGCGCATCAACGAGGAACTGCTTGGCCTTGACGTGGCGCTTACCCGCCTTGCCAACGTTGATTCCAAGCTGGCACAGGTGGTTGAATTGCGCTACTTCGCAGGTTTGTCCGAAGCCGAGATCGCCACGCTGCTCAAGCGCTCCGAACGCAGCGTGCGCCGCGACTGGCAGAAGGCGCGCCTGTACCTGCTGGCTTCGCTGCAAGACTGAAAGTTGATGGCGGCCTATGGAAGGCACTCGCTGGTCCACGCTTTCCCCCCTGCTCGATGAATTGCTTGAGCTGACCGGGCATTCGCGCGCGCGCCGGCTGGCGCAAATCCAGGATTCCAATCCCGACCTGGCAAGTGAGCTTGAAAACCTGATGGCGCTCGAGGAAGAGCGCCCCGATTTCATGTCGCAGCCGGTAGTGGACGCGAGCCTGTTTGCCGCGCAACCTGGCCAGGAAATCGGGCCGTACCGACTGGTCGAGCGCATCGGCGAAGGTGGCATGGGCCAGGTCTGGCTCGCTGTGCGCGCCGATGGACTCTACGAACGCCGCGTCGCATTGAAATTGCTGCGACCTGGCCTGGGCGACGTCGGCCTGAATGCACGCTTCACCCGCGAACGACAGATCCTGGCGCGCCTGGGGCACGCACATATCGCGCGCCTGCTCGACGCCGGCATCAGCCAGGACGGCCAGCCCTACCTGGCGCTGGACTATGTGCGCGGCGATCCGATCACCGACTACGCGAAGAAGCGTGCACTGGACGTGCGCACGCGCCTGGACCTGTTTTCGCAGGTGTGCGCAGCGGTAAGCCATGCCCACGCCAACCTGGTCGTGCACCGCGACCTGAAACCTTCAAACATCCTGGTCACCTCGTCGGGCGAAGTCTGCCTGCTCGATTTCGGCATTGCCAAGTTGCTCGACCAGCAAGATCAGGCCAGCGTCGATGAAATAACGCGCACCGGCAGCCGCACCTTCACCCTGCACTATGCAGCGCCCGAACAATTGCGTGGCGAGATCATCACCACGATGACCGATGTCTACGCCCTGGGCGTGGTGCTTTACGAGCTGCTCACCGACTGCAAGCCCTATGGACTGAGCCGGCCCAGCGATGCTGCCTGGGAAGAGGCGATCCTCGGCGGCGAACCCGGGCGGCCCTCGCAAGTGGCAGTGCGCATGGCGCGCGAATCGGGCTCGGTGTTCGACAAGCGGCGCGCGCGATCGTTGGCAGGCGACCTCGACAATATCGTGCTGAAGGCGCTGAACAAATTACCCGAGCAACGCTATGCCTCGGTCGAGGCGCTGGCGCAGGACCTGCGCCGGCATCTCGACGGACAGCCCGTGCACGCGCGTGCGCAAAGCCTGGGCTACCGGGCGCACAAGTACCTTCGCCGCCACGTGCTGGGTCTCGTGGCTGCCGGCATCATCACCGGCGTGCTCGGCGTCTCGCTGTTGATCGTCTCGTGGCAAGCGAGCAAGGCGTTAAAGGAGGCATCGCGCGCGCAGGCGATGCAGGATTTCGTGGTCGGCATTTTCGAAGGCTCGGGAACGGCCAACAAGGACCAAGGCCTGGACGTGCGCGCCTTGCTCGACGCCGGCGTCACCCGGGCCGATTCCGAATTGGCGATGCAGCCGCAGGCACGCGCCGAATTGATCGGACTGATTGCAAAACTGCGCTCCGGTTTGGGCGATGACGAACAGTCCCTGCAGTTGCTCGATCACCAGCACGACGTGCTGCGCTCCATGGGCGCCAAACCGCCCGCCAACCTGACGCTGGACTCGGCCGCCCTGCGTGCCTACGGCCTGCGCGAACTGGGACGAAACCAGGCGTGCCTGGAGAAGGTTGGCCAGACGCTGGCCATCGCGCAGGAAGCAGCGGATGCCTATCCGCTGGCTGCGGCGGAATTCCTTTCGCAACTGGGTCGCTGCCACGCGGCCCTCGCCGGCCGTGCCGTCGCACGCGACCTGTTCGGCCAGGCGCTGCAGTTGCGCCAGGCCCATGCCGCGGCCACTGCCCTGCCGGCCGAAAGCGAGAGCGACCTGGCCATGCTGCAACTGGCCGACGGCCGCGCCGACGCCGCCGTGCGCGGCCTGCGCAACGCACTGGGACACCTTCGCTACAACGGCGGCGAACAGAACGCACTCGGCGCGAAAATCTGGTCCGGCCTCGGCGCATCGTTCGCGGCGCAGGATAATTCAGGGGAAGCCGAGGCCGCCTATCGCCAGGCCCTCGACATTGCCCTGGCGCGCTTCGGCGCGAGCCATCCACGCACCGGCGCCATCCAGTCTTCATTGGCATCGGTGTTGATGGGCAGCGGCAAGTTGGTCGAAGCCGCGCAGCTCCTGTCGCAGGCCAAGGACAGCATTGCAACGCGCTGGGGCGCCAACAGCCGACAGATTGCCGACCACGAAAGCCTGCGCGGCATGGTGGCCCTGGAACGCGACGAACCCGCCGAAGCCGAGGCATTGATGGCCGATGCCATCCGCATCTGGCGCAGCCGCAGCGCGATTGGCAACCACGCCTGGGACCTGTGCCACTTGGCGCAGGCACAAACTGAACTCGCCCGCGACGCGCAGGCCGAAGCCAACCGTCGCGAGTGCCTGGCACTGCTCAAGGCACAACCCGATGCCAATGAAGTACCCGCCATCGCCGCACTGGTTCAGGCAGCGCTGGATCGGTCCGACACGATTCACGCACGCGAATGGCTGGCGCAGATACCGCCGGAAAAAACCGGCGGTGGACCGGAACTCATCCTGGCCCGCGCGCGGCTGGCACAGATGTCGGGCGCAGCCGACGCAGGCCTGCAAATCGATGCGCTGCTCACGCAGTTGCCCGACGACCGCAGGCATCGCCGACTTCGCTGGCAAGCCTTGACCATGCAGGCCGCGCAGGCTTGCCTGGGTGGCAGGAATGACTTCGGCGTCGCGCTGCGCGAACGGGTCGAGGCGGAAGCAAAACTGATCGAACCCGAACACCACCGCCAGCAACGCCGGCTGGCCTTGCTGGGGGCGCCCTGCCGGGCGAAGGGTTAGTCCGGCGACTCGAAGGGCAGCCTGGTCTGTTGCAGGTCGATGTGGCCTTCATCGGCCATGATCTTCTTGAACTCTGCGCGCGACACCGACACGTAGCGCTCGTTGCCGCCAATCTCCACTTGTGGCCCGTCTTTCACTGCGCGTCCGTTCTCATCCACGCGCACCACCATGGTCGCCTTCTTGCCGGTGTGGCAGATGGTCTTGATCTCGATGAGGTTGTCGGCGAGCGCCAACAGATGACGACTGCCTTCGAACAACTCGCCGCGGAAATCAGTGCGCAGCCCATAGGCCAGTACCGGGATGCCAAGCTTGTCCACTACATCGCTCAATTGCCAGACCTGTGGCTTGGCCAGGAACTGCGCCTCGTCCACCAGCACGCAACCGAGCGCACCGCGCGCCGCGATATCGGCCTGCACCAGGGCAAGCAGGTCGTCGCCGCCATCAAACACCGTGGCGCGCGCCTTCAGGCCGATGCGCGAAGCGATCACGCCCTCGCCAGCGCGACCGTCCAGGCGCGGCGTCAACACCAGCGTGCGCATGCCGCGCTCCTGGTAGTTGTACGCGCTCTGCAACAGCGTCGTGGTCTTGCCGGCATTCATCGCCGAATAATAGAAATACAGTTTGGCCATGGTTGTAGGTTGGACTCGGGATGGCGGCGATTCAAGCCGTCGGGGCAATCGGCTCGGGCAGCGACAGCAGCGCCAGTGCGCGGCGGAACTCGCTATCCAGCGGCGCACTTACCAGCACCGGCAAGCCGGTTGCCGGATGATTGAAGCCCAGCGTCCACGCGTGCAACAACATGCGGTGCACGCCGTTCATGCGGAAGTTGCGGTTGTGCCGGCCATCGCCGTGGCTGGAATCGCCGATCAAGTGGTGCGACAGATGCTTGAGATGGCGCCGGATCTGCCGGAAGCGCCCGGTCAGCGGCGAACATTTCAACAGGGCGTAGCGCGACGTTTCATGCGCGCTGCTGGGCATCGCGAGTTCGGCTGTGCCCAGTCGGGTGAATTGCGTGGTCGCAGGCTTCTTCTCAGGTTTGCCCGGGCCGCCATCCAGTGGATAGTCCAGCAGCAACTCGGCTTGCGGCCAGCCGCGGCAAACGGCCAGGTAATCCTTGCGCACGTCACGCGACATGAAGCTGCCGCCAAGCGCTGCGGCCGTCATCTGGTTGAAGGCCACCAGCAGGCAGCCACTGGTAGCGCGATCGAGGCGATGCACCAGGTGCACGGGGCGACCGAACTGCAGGCGCAAGCGGTCGACCAGGAAATCGTCCTCGCCGCGCGCCATCGCACTGGCATGCGCCATCAGGCCTGCGGGTTTATCCACCACCGCCAGGCAGTCGTCGCGATACAACACGGCGATGGCGTCAACCTCGGGCAGCACCGGTGCGTCCGCGTCGACAACCGCGTTCAATTGCGGCGCGGCCAGGCCGCCATGAAGGCGCCGAACGCGCCCAGCCCGGCAATCCACACGGCGCCGTGCAAACCCATCACTTTCGGCCCGGCGGCATCGAGCGCATACAACACTGCCGCCGCCAACATCAAGCCAGTCCCCAGGATCGCGTAGATGGTCTGGCGCTGGCCGTCGCGCGAGATGCGCGCCAACTCCGCCAACTCCACCGAGCGCATGTTCAGGGTATGCGTACCGGCCACTTGCTGCGCCAGGAAATCCCGCAGCAGGCGCGGCATTTCCGGCGCATGGGTAATCATCTCCGGCAGGCGCTTGCGCATTTCGTCCAGCAGCGCCTGCGGGCTGTAGCGCTTGCGCAGGATTTCCTCCAGCACCGGTTGCGCCACCGCCCAGATGTCGAGCTTCGGGTCCAGCAACCGGCCCACGCCTTCCACGTTGAGCAAGGTCTTCTGCAACAGGATCAGTTGCGGCTGCACGGTCAACTGGTAGCGCTGCGCGGTGCGGAATAGTTTCACCATCACCTCGGCCAGCGAAATCTCCGACAGCGGACGCGTGAAATACGGCTCGCATACCGACCGGCAGGCCGCTTCGAGTTCATCGATGCGGATGTTGGACGGCATCCAGCCCGCCTCCACGTGCAACTCGGCGATGCGCCGGTAGTCGCGCTGGAAGATGGCCATGAAATTCTCGGCCAGGAAGTACTGGTCGCGGCTGGGCAACTGGCCGACGATGCCGAAATCGAGCGCGATGAACCGCGGATTATCCTTGCGCGTCGCATCCACCCAGATGTTGCCGGCGTGGGCGTCGGCATGGAAGAAGTTGTCGCGGAACACCTGCGTGTAGAAAACGCGCACACCTTTCGCCGCCAGCGCGCTGCGGTTGATGCCCGCCTCGTCAAGGGCACGCACGTCGTCCGAACCGATGCCACTGACGCGTTCCATGGTAAGCACGCTTTCGCCGGTCAGCGTCCAGTGCACTTCGGGTACGTACAGGTCGTCCGAGTCCAGCCACAGCCGACGCATCAGGCTGGCGTTGGCGCCTTCGCGCTGCAGGTCAAGTTCGGCGTACAGCGTGTTCTCGATTTCAGAAACGACTTCCTGCGCGCGGATATTCGCGGCATTCGGGTGGTGGCGATCGGCCAGGCCGGCCAGGGCGCGCAACAGGCCGATGTCGGCTTCAATCTGCTCGCGCACGTTCGGACGCAGCACCTTCACCACCACCTCGCGGCCATCGCGCAAGGTGGCGGCGTGCACCTGCGCGATGGAGGCGGAGGCCAGTGGTGTCGTGTCGAAGGTGGCGAACAGCTCGGAAACAGGCTTGCCCAGACGACGCTCGATTTCTTCGCGGGCAAGCTGGCCGTCAAAGGGTGCGACTTGGTCGCGCAACAGGTTGAGCTCGTCAGCGACGTCGGGTGGCAGCAGATCGCGGCGGGTGGACAATACCTGTCCAAACTTCACAAAAATGGGGCCGAGCTCCTGCAGCGCGAGGCGCAGGCGCACGCCGCGCGGCATCTGGTCTTCGTCACTGGCGCGAGGCGTGAACGGCCGCAGCAACCACAACCACTTTCCGAACGCGGTGTCGGCCAGCAGCGCGTCGAGGCGATGCTTGAGCAACACGCGCGCGATACGCAGCGCACGCAGGCCGCCGCGAAAACCGCCGACCACGATGCCTGCCGGCGCGGGCATGTCGTGGGCTGCGTTCATGCGCCGGTGTCGCCCGGCGTCGGCAGCCGCGCCACGCGCGCGAGCAATCGCTCGGCGCGGTCGCGCAGCGCGTCCACGTCGTCATGAAAGGCCTCGAGCTCGGCCTTGGCCACCACGTCGCGACTTTCCTCGGTAACGAACTCCGCGGCATCGCGGGCCAGGTTGCCGGCCACGCGTGTCGCGCCGCGAAACGCCTCGCGGAACACTCGCGCCACCTGTGGCCCGAAGATCGGGCCGAGTGCATCGGCGAAAGGCTTGTCCCAATCGGGGTCGAAACCCTGGCCAAGTTTTTGCAGTGTGCGCGCGAGTTCGGCATCCCCATTGATGCGCATCTTGCCGACCGGCGGTGCGTTGCTGGCGCGGGCAAAGGGCAGCTGCGACAACAAGCCGCCCAGGGTCGCGCGGATGCCGAGATCGGCTTCCGTCTCCGAGTCGGGCGGGCCGATGCGCAGCTTGCCGTCCTGCGCCGTCACCGACAGGGCGATGGCCGGGGCTTCGAGCTCAAGCTGCAGGCGGCGGCCTTCCAGCGCCTTCAACCCGGCCCGGGTGTCGGGGTCGAGCACCAGCATTTGCTCAAGCGCAATCTCCAGCGCGCGGCCGGCGATGGGTTTCAGGCCCTGCAATAGCGAAGGCGGCGCGGGTCCGGGGCTGTTCATGGCGCCATTCTACCGGCTGCCCACCACTCGGCGGTGCAGCGCAGCCCTTCGGCGATGCTCACCTGCGGCCGGTAGCCGAGGTCGCGCGCGGCGGCGGAAATGTCGTACCAGTGCGGGGTGGACAGTTGTTCAGCCAGGAATCGGGTCATCGGCGGCTCGCCCGACCGCGAAAACAGCCGCCACGCCGTCTCGAGCACGGCGCCTGCGGCGTAGGCCACGCCGAACGGAATGCTTTTTTCAACGGTGGGCGCGCCGGCTGCGCGCAGCAGGGCGTTGACGATGTCGCGCGACGCCATCGGTTCGCCGTTGCTGATGAAGTAAGCGCGGCCTGCGCAGGCGGCGCCGGGGCGTAGCTGGTCCAGCGCCGACAGGTGCGCGTGCGCTGCGTTGTCGATATAGGTGGTGTCCATGCGATTGTGGCCGCCGTCGATGAAGCGCAGGCGGCCCGCGCGCGCGCGTTCCACGAGTCTTGGCAATAGCTGGGTGTCGCCGGGGCCCCAGATAAGGCGGGGGCGCAAAGCGACAGTGGCTAGCGATGCGTCGTTGGCGGCAAGCAGGACTTTTTCAGCGATCGACTTGGTAGCGGGATACGGCGCCGTGAAGCCGCTGCCATAAGGCGTATCGATTTCATTGCCGCCCTGCACTGGCGTGCGCCCGCTGTGGGTAACGCTGGGCGTGGACGTGTACACCAGCTGGCGGATACCATGCGCGCGACAGGCGGCGATAACATTCTCGGTGCCACGTACGTTCGCGTCGTAATAGCTTTGGTAGCTACCCCAGGCTCCGGCCTTCGCGGCGTTGTGCATGACCGCGTGCTGGCCTTCGCAGGCGCGATGCACGGCATCGGCGTCGGCCAGGTCGCCCAGTACTTGCACCACGCCCATCGCATCGAGCGCAGCGGAGTGCGTGCGTTGGAAACTGCGCACCTCGTCGCCGCGCGCCAGTAGTGCCTGGCACAGAGCCTTTCCCAGGAAGCCGGCGCCACCGGTGACCAGCACCTTCATGGTTTCGCTGCCAATTTTTTTGTCGCCCAGATCGCCAGGATTTCCCGACCGATCTTCGCGTTGTGGCGGATATCCACCGGAAATTTCGGATGCACCAGGAAGGTATCAATACGACCGGTGTGCGCAAAACCCTGGCCGATTTTTTCCAGCTCGGCCAGGATGCGTTCGTGTTCAGCCTTGTCCACGCCCGGGCGCATCTCGACGCAAAGCACAGGCTGCTGGTGGCCTTTCTCGCCCACGCCCACGAGTGCCGTGCGCCGGACCTCGGGGTGCACGTTGAAGACGGGCTCCACCTGCTCGGTGTACAGGCCGCCCAATTCGGTCAGCACGCGATGCGACTTGCGCCCGCAAAACCATAGCCTGCCCTGCGCATCGAACCAGCCCAGGTCGCCCATGCGATGCACGATGCGTTGCGAACCATCGGGCAACGTTTCATGGATCTTCGCCAAGGCAGTTGCTTCCGGCCGACGGAAATACTCATCTGTCGTAGACGGGCCGACGACAGTGATCTCGCCGATCGCGCCTTGCGCGATCTCCAGTGAATCACTCCACTCGGGCAACGCGCCATCGCTGATGCCGATGATGCGCACGAGGTTGGGTGGCACCGGGCGACCGACACAGGTACCGACGCCATGCTCAGTGTCCTCGCGCGTGCTCTGCAACTCGCGGCCCTCGATGACGGCCACCGGCAGGCACTCGGTGGCGCCATAGGGCGTCCAGAAATTCGCATCCTCGGGCAGCAACGTGCGCATTTTCGCCACCACGGCGGCAGGCACCGGCGCGCCCGCGGACGTAACACGCTTCATGCCTGGCATCGCTGCGCCATGGTTCGCCAGCACCTCCATCAATGCCGGCGAACCGAACAACTGGTCGACGCCAAATTTGCTGATCGCGTGCAGCAACTTGCGTGGATCGGCCGAGCCGGGCCGGGTCGGATCCATATCCGGAATGATCGAAGTCAGGCCGAGTGCGGGATCGAACAGGGCGAACGGCGGAAACGTCGGCAGATTTACGCCGCCAGGCTGCACGTCGAAGGCCTCGCGCAACAGATCCACCTGCGCGACAAAATGACGATGGCGATAGACGACGCCCTTGGGCAGGCCCGTCGATCCAGACGTAAACAGGATCGCCGCCATTTCATCGGGCGCGGTGTCGGCTAACTGCGAGGCAGCGCCCGCGCCGCTCGCTTCCACCTGCGCCAGGGTCGGTCCCGACCAGAACCATCGCCGGCCGATGGTGATGTTGATGCGCGAACTGCGCGCCCAACCCAGCAGCGTGCGCGCCGCGTGGGCCAGCGATATGCCGATGAAGGCGCCGGGCTCGGCTTCGTCCAGGCAACGCTTCAGGGCCGAACGCGCAATGCCCGGATCCACCAGCACCGGTACCGCCCCCATCTTGAACAGCGCGAACATCAGCAGGAAGAATTCCGGCGAGGGTCGCACCATCACTACGGTGCGCATGCCGCGCTCGATGCCGACCCGGCGCAGCCCGGCGGCGATGGCATTGGATCGGTCTTCCATCTGCTGGTAGCTGAGCGTGAGGTCGTGCCGCGCCAAACCGTTCAGCGCGCGCGAGCCGGGGCAGCGCATCGCAACCTGCTCGCCACGCTCGGCAGCCATGCGCGGCAGCACCGCAGCAATATTGCAAACCTGCGTCATGATCTGTGGGAGATAGCATGTGGGAGCGGCCTTGGCCGCGATGCCCTTGTCCAAGTGGCGGACGGGTTGGAGATCGCGGCCAAGGC
>JBBRXD010000043.1:0-12676 GCA_038248775.1 Lysobacterales bacterium
CCCGCTCGTGGTGGAAAAAGCGTCTCGTCGCAATCGGCCTGATGATTGCGTTGATGGTGCTGATCATCATGGCGCTGACCCTGATCGTCTATGGGGGTGAAATTGCGCAGGCGATAGCCGCCGGTCTGGGACTCGGCAGCATGCTGACGACCCTATTGCATATTGTCGAATGGCCGTTGGCCGTGGCCTTTGTGCTGCTCGTTTTCAACCTGCTCTACCTGTACGCGCCGAACATCAAACGCCGCGACTGGCACTGGCTGATGCCCGGCACTGTGGTTGCGGTGGGCCTCTGGTTTCTTGCGTCCTACGGTTTTAACCTCTACGTGAGCAATTTCAGCACGTACAACATGCTCTATGGCTCAGTCGGCTCCGTCATTGTGCTGCTCCTCTGGTTCTACATCACCGGGATCGCGATTCTGGTCGGGGCGGAAATCAACTCGCAATTGGAGCTCGCTGGAGTAAAGGAAACATAAACGGTCTTTTTGCCAAACGGCAACTTCCTGACCTGCCGGCTGGATGCGATCCCGGCGCCGCCTAATCGGAGGCGTAAGACGGCCTTGGTGTTGGCGTTGTCGCCGACCATGTCCAAGTGGATCTGCGCCTTGATGCGCCACGCCCAGCGAGATCATGAAGGCGACGGTTTCGCTGCCGGCCTTGGGAAAGCTGGACAGATGGCCCCAACGGACCAGTCGATCATCCTGCTTCCACTGCGCATGCGGCGGTAGGTGGTGATGCGGTCGAGGTTGCGCTTTGCCGATTCGCCGTTGGTTTCGGCGGCGAAGGCGGAGACGATTTTGTCGTCGATGGGATCGCTTCGGCAACCGGGATAGCCAAGATGCCTATCGAATCCCAGCTGGATTTCCATCCGCTGAACAAGCGACACTACGCAACTTGCGTGTCTACGCAACCTGCGTATAGTCGTCCATGAAAGCCGTCTTCATCGAGTTACCTGTATTCGAGAGGTTTCGGGCGGACGGCAAGGAGTTCCAGATGAACGCGGTGATGAAGAAGAAGCCTGTGGCCAAGGCCAAGACCAAGGCCAAGGCCAAGGCGTCGGGCAAGCCCAAGCCCAACGCCAAGCGCGACATTTTTGCTGAAATCGGTGAAGGGTTGGTAGCGCTTGCCGGTGCGCGCCAGGGCAAGCGGACGCTGCGAACGCACACCGTCGCCTTCAAGCCGGCGCCGCAGCTCAAGCCGAAAGATCTGATCTCGCTCCGCAAGAAGCTCGATGTCTCCCGACCCATCTTTGCATCCTATCTACGCACGAACGTGCGCACGGTCGAGAACTGGGAGCAGGGCCGCGCAAAACCGAATGCGCAAGCTGCGCTGCTGATCAAGCTGGTGACGGCCTATCCGGAGACTGTGGAGAAGTTGGCTCGGCTTTGAACTTCAACAGCTCGATCGACTGCTAGACGCCAAAGGAACTGCTCGAAACGCCCAAGACTCAAGACGAGTGAAGCTCTTCTCGCAGAACCCGACGAAGCGTTGCAACGGTCAGCGGCTTCGCGCCCGACCTGTTTGCGCCGAGCGTCGCTTTGCGTAGCAGCGCGTTGATAAGCGTCTGGTAGCCTAGGCCTTCAGCTTCGGCCTGCGCCCGGAAGTGCTCAATGATGTCGTCATCAAGCATGATGGTGATGCGGGTCTTGCCAGGGGAATGGACGACGAGCCCGCGCTTGGCCTTACTGAAATCGTATTCGTCACGCATGATACTTTTCTGCCTCGCCGCGACTGGCCTTGCGAGCGGAAATTACGCGCGTCCGCTGTCCGCGCCATCAGCGAAGCTGACTCCATGCTTCCGAGTATGCATATAAAATGCATATTGAGGAAGACGGCGCAGTCTGTGCACAGATTCATGCGGCAGGTGGTCGGTGCTTCAGATCATCCAGGCAGAATCCCACCCTGGTTTCAGTTCAATTCCGACTCCAGCAATAGGGCCACAGGCAGCAAGCTGAATACCTGCCCTGGCTACCGAGGCATGACGCATTGCGTTATATGACGGCTAGCGTTATGGTGAGCGCATGATCCGCAGCTTCGCGGATCGGGAGACCGCGTCGATCTGGCACGGTGATGCGTTCGACGTTCAAATTGTGGACTACCACTGAGATGAAAAAGCTGAAAAACATCCATCCGGGCGAAGTCCTGCTGCACGAGTTCCTCGAGCCGACCGGCACCAGCCAGAACGCACTGGCACGTGCCACTGGCGTGCCGCCTCGCCGGATCAATGAGATTGTGCTGGGCAAGCGTGGAATCAGCGCGGACACCGCCATCCGACTGGCCGTGGCCTTTGGCACCAGCGAGCGGTTCTGGCTCGGCCTGCAGGCCGACTTCGACCTGGAGGAGGCTCGAAGGGCACTCGGACCCAAGCGGCTGGTGGTTCAGCGTATTGCTGCCTAGTGCAGCCGGCCGCTGAGGCCACTGAAGTCGTGACGTTTTGTCACGATTTGAAACCGGGACCCAGCGGCCGGCCGATGTCCTGCAACATGCGCAGCCAGCTGTCCTGGGCCAAATGTGTCGCATCATAATGCGATGAAAAACCATATTAAGTCACGCTATAATGCAACAAAGTCGCTCTTTTTGTAGTATTGTAACGCGACAATATGTTACGGGAGGCACCCATGACCCAACTCAAAACCAAAAAACCCGACACGGACCGAGCCCTTGCCAGATTGCGCCTGGATGCGCGATTGCAGCCACTGCGACCCAATCTAGGCGCGATGGCAGTTCCGCGAGGCGGCTGGCTGCGTGCCATTCGGAACGCACTGGGCATGAGCCTTGAAGACATCGCCGATCGGCTGGGCACCACCCGAAGCAGCGTGGCAAGGGTGGAGGCATCCGAGCAACGCGAAACCATCCAACTGGACACGTTGCGACGGACCGCGGAAGCGTTGAATTGCGAGCTGGTTTATGCGCTCGTTCCGAAGCTGCCATTGGACGAAGCGGTCGAGCAAGCGCGGCTCAAGCTTTCCCGCCAGCTCAGTGCGAGAGTGCAAAACCACATGTCGTTGGAAGGGCAGCACACGAGTGACCCTACATTGGACGCGCGGCGACTGGATCGGGCAGCGGCCTCCGTTTCTGACCGCCAGCTATGGAAGAAACATAACTGAAGGAAGGCAGTGTCATGGGCATCACCACGCCCCGGGACGATGGGCAAACCCCGCTGGATCCGGACGAAGCCCAAGGACTGTTGCCCAGCTGGATTGCCACGCGAAGCGATCTGAACGTTGCCGAGGAAGAAAACATCGAGGCCGGCATGGTCTGGGGCGGCCGTGCCATTCGGCGGCAACCCGTGCTGACCCAGGAATTTTTGCGTCGGCTGCACAAGCAAATGTTCGGCAAAGTGTGGGCTTGGGCTGGCCAGTATCGGAATTCGGAGCGCAATGTCGGCGTGCCATCGCATTCGATTTCCACCGAGCTGAAGAAGCTTCTGGATGACGCGCTCGCGTGGGACGAACATGCGTCCTATCCAATCGATGAGCGAGCTGCCCGGCTTCATCATCGGCTGACATTCATCCATCCATTTCCCAACGGGAATGGCCGTTGCTCACGGGTATTTTCCGATGTGTATCTGGAACAGCGTGGTGCGAAGCAATTCTCGTGGGGAGCCCGGTTGCCGCGCGAGCAACAGCGTCGCGCCTATCTGGACGCTATTCGAGCAGCAGATGCGCTGGACTATTCGCCACTGATCGGATTTGTGCGAGGCTGATTGCGCAACGTTACTGCGCGGCGG
Organism: Lysobacterales bacterium; assembly: GCA_038248775.1. Classification (GTDB taxonomy): domain Bacteria; phylum Pseudomonadota; class Gammaproteobacteria; order Xanthomonadales; family Xanthomonadaceae; genus Arenimonas. The sequence continues at coordinate 3,728 of JBBRXD010000043.1, forward strand.
CCAGCTCCGACTCAAGCCGCGCACGATGCGCCCGCAACGCCGCCCTGCGTGCGTGTGCCCGCACGAGCAGGGCCACGGCGATGGCGGTCATGGTCAATCCCAGCCACCAGGCCGAAGTCAGAGGATTGCCCCTGATGGAGTACCCCGCGTACATCGCGCCCGCCGTGAACAGCGCGGAGAAGGCCACCGACATGCGCCCCGCGATGATTTCGCGATTGGCCAGAAGCGGCCGGCGGCGCAACAGCACGCCAATGGCGAACCCGGCCCATGCCAGTCCGATGACCACCATCACAGAGAGCGGAACCCTGGCGCGCACGGGCAGGTTCGGCTCGGTGACCAGCAGCCAAGCCAGCCCAACAGTGAAGGGCAGGGCAAACAGCATCAGCACCAGATGACCGTAGCGCTCGTTGCGCGACAGTTCCTGTTCGGTGATCCGGGACAGCGCTTGCTCGAGTGACTGGGTGGACTTATCCATAGTTGTCTCCGTTGAGTTGTTGACGAAGCATCTGGCGTGCGCGGAACAGCCGCGACTTGACGGTGCCGACCGGCACGGCCAGCGCCTGCGCCGTTTCGGCGAGTGAAAGTTCTTCGAGATAGAAAAGCGAAAGCACGTCGCGGTCCCCGGCCGGAAGGCGCGCCATGCCGCGCTCAAGTTCCCGTGCGAGCAGGTCGCGGTCGGGGTCCGGAGTATCGGCGGCAAGAAGTTCCAGATCCTCGCCGTCATCGACCGATCGGGTGTAGCGGCTGCGCATTTCATCCATCAGGCGCCGATGCGCGATGCCGAATAGCCAGGGCCGGAACTTGCCGGGATCCTGCAGCCGGCCGATACCCTGTAGTACACGCAGCCAGATGTCCTGCACTAGTTCGTCGGCCACCTGGCCATCGCCGGCGACGCGGCCTACATGGCGGCGCAGTGGCAGGGCCCAGCGGCGAATGAGTTCATCGAAGGCGGCGCGCTCGCCGAGCTGGCAGCGCACGGCCAGTAGGGTATCGAAGCGCGGGTCCACGACAGGCTGGGTCGGGTTCAAGAGGGGTTCGCCAATGTCCATGTCTCGGTAGTCGGGCGGGGGCGGAAAAGGTTCACGCTCGCCTATCGCAGCTTGAAGCCCTTTGCCGAGCAAGAGTCTAGGCCGGTTTCCGTTGCCTCCGCAGTCAAAGCGCAGATATGCGGGGCGTGGCGGTTACCATGCTTGCCTCTCCATGACCTTACAAAGACACCACCCCTATGTCCTCCACCGCCAGTCCTGCCTTCCCTGATACTCAGATTGTTCAGGCCAAGAATGGAACCACTACGGACTTCCGGTTTTCCGAAGACGAACTGAAGTTCACCGTCAGCGACAAGACCTCCAGCACTACGTTCAAGACACCTTATACCCAGTTGGATCGGGAGCATGGCTACTTCGTAGAACGCAACACCTGGCTGATGAATGTTGGCTGGTTGTGGTTGGCGCTGGGTATCGGTCTGACAGCGATGAGTTTTTTCGCTACCACCCCGCACACGCTGAAGCCTTCGTATTGGTTGTTCCTGGGTGCGGGTTGTGCAGCTTTCGCCTGGTTTCGCACCGTTCGCTATACCAAGATCCAGACCGAGTCGGGAGCTCTGCTTGTGATCGACGACGCGCAGAAGCCGCGCATCCTGGCCGAACTCGATTCCCGTCGCCTGGAGCAGTTGCGGCGCTGGCACGACTTCGTTGACGCAGATGCGGATCCGCAAGCCCAGCGCTCCCGGTTCCAGTGGATCCATCGCGAGGGCGCCCTGGACGACGCCGAATTGGCTGACCGCCTTGATCAGCTTGCGCGCCTTCCCGAGGCTGGGTTTGGCGGACGGCCTCTCGCGACTGACCCTGAGCCGCCTTCGAGCAACAAGCTCAATTGACGGCGCGGCCAGCGGGAGATCAGCGAATGAGTTACGTACGCACCCTGCGCGGTATCGGCTCGGGCAAGGAATATCCTGCCGATGTGCCGATGAATCTCGACCCGGTGGACGGCCGTCCGGTCGAAATGGTGTTGGACCTGCAGCGCCTCGCCCGCGAGAAGCCGAACGCCGGCTGGTACGACCCGTCGCGACGCGACCTGTGGCGATTCGGCGGACTGATGGCCTTGGACATCACCGATCCCGGCGATGCGCGCCACATCGTTGCGCTGGGCGAAGGTTGCACGCCGCTGCTCGACTACGCGCATCACCCGGTCGCGCAGTCCGCCGGCCTGGCGCTGTCGGTAAAGGAAGAGGGGCGAGCGCATCCGGGCTATGGCGCCAATCCGACCCAGAGTTTCAAGGACCGCGGCATGGCCATGGTCGTCGCGCAGGCGCGTCGGTTGGGGCTCACGAAGTTGGCGGTGCCGACGCAGGGCAATGCCGGTGATTCGCTGGTGCATTACGCGCTTGCTGCGGGCTTGTCGGTGGCGGTGGCGATGCCCGGCGATACACCCACGCCAATCCTGGGCAATGTCGCAGCGGCGGCGTTTCGCGAACCGGATCGCGTGGCGCTTGAACTGATTGGGCCGACCATTCGCGAGGCGGGCGCGTTGCTAAAGGAAAAGTATTTGCCTCAAGGCTATTTCTCGGTCGCCACCTTTCAGGAGCCGGGCTGGCGTATCGAAGGAAAAAAATCGCTAGGCCTGGAACTGGCCGAGCCCCGGCCAGGCCAAACGCGTTGGTCGTTGCCAGATGCCGTGATCTATCCGACCGGCGGCGGCACCGGTGTGCTGGGCATGTGGAAGGCGTGGGACGAATTGCAAGCGCTCGGCCTGATCGATTCCCGCCGCCCGCGCATGGTCTGCGTGCAAAGTGCCGCGATGGCGCCGCTGGTACGCGCCTTCGATGCAGGCCTTGACGATACGACTGCGCAACCGGGCCCGGGCACGATTGCTTTTGGTTTGAACGTTCCCGCGGGGGTTGGACACTTCCGGGTATTGCAGATTATTCGCGCGAGCGGGGGTGCCGCCGTGGCCGTGGCTGAGGAAGACCTGGCGGCAGAACTGACTCGGGTGTGGCAGCAGACGCATTGGTGGATCAGTCCCGAGGGTGCGGCCTGCCTGGCGGCGTTGCCGCAGTTGCTGGACCATGCGCTAGTCAAGAAGGGCGAGCGTATCGTGGTCGTCAACACCGGTTCGGCGGAGAAATATCTGCCCGCGCTTCGTCACCTGATGTGACGCCCCGACATTGCTGGTAAGTTTGGATTTTTCAGGAGAAAGTTCGTATGCGTCTTACAACCATGACCTTGGCTTTTTCTGCTCTGCTGTTCGCGGATGAATTCAACGCGGGGCAACTGGACCGGACAAAGTGGAATGTGGAAGGCCAGGAATTCTGGGTCAATGACGAGCAGCAGGTTTACGTCGATACCCCGGAAGCCATCCGCGAGCTGCCTGCCGGCAGTGTGGAAGGTGCGGATGGCGGGGTTCTGGTATTGCAGCCCAGTTTCAGCAAGGGCTACAAGACACCCAAGGGTCGCATCGCCGATTTCGTGTCGGGCCGCATCGATTCGCGTGGCAAGTTTGAATTCACCCATGGCCGCGCTGCGGCACGCATCAAGATGCCGGATGCCATAGGTGTCTGGCCCGCGTTCTGGTTGCTTGGCAACGGCCAATGGCCCGTGACCGGCGAAATAGACATCATGGAATATGTCGGCGAGGCCGACTGGACCGGCGTTGCGCTGCATGGCCCCGGTTATTCCGGTGAAACACCCTTGGTCGACAAGCAGTTTTTTCCACCCGGAACCGATGTCACCCAGTGGCATGAATACGCTGTTGAATGGACACCGGACCAGATTCTTTTCAAAGTCGATGGCAGGCTGACCTACCGCGCAACACGCGCCATGGTGGAGCATTATGGCAAGTGGAGCTATGACAACCCCAAGTACCTGATCCTGAATTTCGCACTGGGCGGTGCCTACCCGGTCAAGACGAACGGCATCAAGAAGCCCTATCCAGGGCTTCCGGAAGCCACGGTTGAAAAGATCAAGCGTGGCGAAGTTGCGATGTTTGTGGACTGGGTGCGCGTGTACGCAATGGAACCCAAGCGCTAGTTGGCCAGCACGTACAGATACTCGACATAAGAAAGCGCCGCGCCATCGAAGCCATCAATGTTCTTGTTGTCTGATTCGATAACGAAGAACTCGTCTGGCGAATGCGCGCCGGTGCCGTAGCCGAAGCCGAAATGGCCGGCGGGCAGGTTCAGCGGCGGGTCGGTGAATACGAAACCCGGATAGGAACCGGCATTGCGCGGCCACAGCAGGGGCGCGATGCCGTGGGCCTTCAGTAGCTGCAGCTGCGCCTGGATCAGGGCCGAGTTGGCGTCGGTCTGCGTGGGGTTGTAGCCGCCGGTCACGTTGACTTCGATGTCGCCGTAACCGCGCTTGGCCAGATGTGCCTTCAGCGCCGCAACGGCGTCGTCGAATTTCATGCCGGGCACCAGGCGCATATCAATCTTGGCGACCGCGCGATGGGGCAGCACGGTCTTGCCGCCCGGGCCGGTGTAACCACCGACCAGGCCTTCGATATTGACGGTGGGCTGCGATACCAGCCGCTCCCGGGCCCGGGCGTAGGGCAGGTCGTCGATCCAGTGCTGCACGCCCAGGCCCTTCTTGGCCAGCGCCTCGCTTTCGGGCGTGCCGGCGGCGGCGATCATGGCGCGGTGTTCGGCGCTCAGTGGCGGCGCGACCGGATAGTTGTCGATGGTAATGGTGTTGCCGTCGTCGGAAACCAGCGTGCCCAGGGCCTTGACCAGGCGCCAGGACGGGCTGTCGACCATGGCCTTGAGCGAGGAATGGATGTCCTTGTTCGGCCCGCGGCCCCATTTCTCGCCACTGGAAACAAGTTCCAGTTCAACGATGCCTTTCGCACCCAGGCTGACGGTGACCACGCCGTCCAGGCTTTGAATGGCCATGGGCATGAACACGCCAATGGTCTTGGCCAGCGCGGCCTGCACCCTGGGCGTGTACACGATCTGGGCGATGTGTACCGAGCCGATTTCTTCTTCGCCTTCGGCGATCAGCACGATGTTGACCGGTGGCTTGCGTCCGGCGGCGCGCAGGGCATGCAGCGCAGCCAAGAAGGCTGCTTGCGGACCCTTCTGATTGACTGCACCGCGGCCCATCATGACTTTGCCAATACCGGGCTTGTCGATGATGCGGCCTTCCAGTGGTGGCGAACTCCACTCGGCCGGGTCGAATTGTTTGACGTCATACATCAAGTACATGCCCACGGTTGTCGGCGCGCCAACATCGAGTGTGGCGAACACACCGGGCTTGCCGTCGGTGGGGATGATTTCAGCCTTGTCGAAGCCGGCATCCAGCAGCAGCTTGGCCATGTAGTCGGCGCCCTGCGGGTAATTGAGATTCTCCGCCGCGATGGAAGGCAGGGCGATCCAGTCGCGCAGACGCTGGACATTGGTGTCGTGCTGCGCGGCGAGTTGGGCGCGCACGGGTGCCAGGTCGGGATTGTCGGCGGCCAAGGCGGGCGCGGCGGTAAGGGCCAGGGCAAGCAGCATGCACTTGGCTTTGATGATGGCCGAATTTGAATGGAATGATTTCGCTCGCATCAGTGCTTTCCCTTATCCCTGAGCCGGCAGTGCCGACGATTTCCCTTGGGCTTGTATACACGAAGCGCAAGCATTCCGCTTCGACGCCTTGGTCTCGGCGTGCTGTTGGCTGGGAGCGAGGCATTGCGCTAGGCTCTGGGCGGGGTCAATGGGGAGCAGAGCATGGCAACGACGACGCAAGGCACGCCGGTCGCCGACGACGAACGCTTGGTCGTGGTGGATGCGCTGCGCGGCTTCGCGCTGTTTGGCATCCTGTTGGCCAACATCCTGTATTGGTCGGGCTGGGGCATGGGCACGGATGCACAGCGCCTAGCCTGGGGCGGGGCCGCTGGCGATCTGTGGCAATACCGCTTCCATCACCTGCTGGTGGACGGCAAGTTCTACACGATCTTCTCGTTTCTTTTCGGCGCTGGTTTCGCACTACAACTCGATCGATTGCTGCGACGCGGGCATGACGGATTACGAATTTACCGCCGCCGAGTGCTGATACTGCTCGGCATCGGGCTGGTGCATTCTTTTCTGGTCTGGGACGGCGACATCCTGACGCTTTACGCGCTGCTCGGGTTGCTGCTGCCGGTGTTCCATCGCTGGAGTCCGCGCGCACTGGTGTCAACGGGACTGGTGCTGGTGTTGGTGGTGCCGTTCGCCGGTATCGCGTTGTTCGACGCGCTGGGCTGGAAGCCGCAGGAAGTTTTCTATGCGCAGAGCTTCAGCATCGCCGAGGCGCTGGGCGCGAATACGGCGCCGGATCAGACGCTGGCCTGGATGCAGCGCGAGGATTGGCGTGGCTGGGTCGCCTGGCAGGCCAGCGGTACCCCCTTCAGCTGGGGCCTGCGGCTCGAGGCCTGGCGGATCCCGAAGGTGCTCGGGATCATGCTGGTCGGAATGGCCGCGCGACGAGGGCTGGCCGATGGTACGCTGCTGGCGAACCGCGCGCTGTTGAAACGTGTGCTGATCGTCGGCTTGCTGGTCGGGTTGCCGGCGTCTCTGGCCTACGCGGCGATGCGGGGACAACACCAGTCCGGCTGGGCCTCGATGATCGGCACGATGCCGCTGGCCATGGCGTATTCCGCCGCCTTCGCGCTGGCATGGCCGTGGGCCTCGCGCTGGCTGGGCGTGTTTGTCGCGCCCGGGCGCATGGCGCTGACCAATTACCTGACGCACTCGGTGCTCGGCGTGCTGTTGTTCTACGGCATCGGCTTTGGCTTGGCGGGGCGTCTGCCGATCTGGGGTTTCTACAGCTACGCGGTCGTGTTGTTCGCCGCGCAGGTAGTGTTTTCGCGTTGGTGGCTGGCCCGGCACGCGCAAGGCCCGATGGAAGCGCTGTGGCGGCGCTGGACATACGGGCGCGCCAAGGCGTAGCCGGTAGCCGACGACGCCTAGGCGGCGAGCAGCTTCAGCAGCGCTTCGGCGGCGGGTTTGGATGAAGCCGGATTTTGCCCGGTGATCAGATTGTGGTCGGTGACTACGTGCACCGCCCAGTCCGCGCCTTTTTCATACAGGCCACCATGGTTCGTGAGCATGTCCTCAACCAGGAAGGGCACCACGTTGGTGAGACCCACGGCGGCTTCTTCGGTGTTGGTGAAGCCGGTGACGGCCTTGCCTTGCACCAGGGGCAAGCCAAAGGGATCCCGCGCGTGGCGCAGCACGCCGGGCGCGTGGCAGACCGCGGCCACCGGCTTGCCGGCGGCAAAGGTGGCTTCGATCAACGCGATCGAATCGCGATCTTCCGCCAAGTCCCACAGCGGGCCGTGGCCGCCGGGATAGAACACGGCATCGAACGGTTGCCCGGCCACATCGGCCAGCTTTTTTGTCGAGGCCAGTGCGGCCGTGGCTTCGACATCCTTGCGGAAACGATCGGTATCGGCCGTCTGTGCGTCGGGCTCATCGCTCTTCGGGTCCAGCGGCGGCTGCCCGCCGTTGGGCGAGGCCAGGGTGATCTGCGCTCCGGCATCCTTGAACACGTAGTAGGGCGCGGCGAATTCTTCCAGCCAGAAGCCGGTCTTCTTGCCGGTGTCGCCCAAGCGGTCGTGCGAGGTCAGGACCATCAGGATGTTCATGGGCGTCTCCAGTCGGAAAGTGCAAGGTTAGACGGCGCATTGGGAATGCGAGCTGAGCGGTGATTCCTGGCCGCTCCGGTGCGCCGCCGGGTATCATCCCGCCATGACCCAGCCATCCGATACCTATCCCATCGGCACCTCCGGCCAGCCCTGGACCGACGCCGACAAGGCCGCCTGGCGCGCCAGCCAGCGTCAGCAACGCAGTTACACCGATGATGTGCTGTCCACCATCGAACGGCTGCGGCCGCACTTCGAGCTGCTGCAGTACGGTGAGCTGGACTATGCCGCCGACGGGCGCTTTCCGTTGTTCGCGCTGAAGTCCCGTACTTGGAACGACGCGCTACCCAGCGCGCTGGTCACCGGCGGCGTGCACGGCTACGAGACCAGCGGTGTGCACGGCGCGCTGCGCTTTGCCGAACACCATGCTGAAGACTATGAGGGCCGCATCAATCTGCTGATTGCGCCCTGCATCAGCCCATGGGCCTACGAACGGATTCACCGCTGGAATCCGAACGCAATTGATCCGAATCGCTCCTTTCGCGAGCCCAGCCCAGCCGGGGAATCGGCGGCGTTGATGCAATTGGTGGCGCCCTTGCGCGACAGCTTCCTGGCGCACATTGACCTGCACGAGACCACCGACAGCGACGAAAGCGAGTTCGGCCCGGCGCTGGCCGCACGCGACGGCAAGCCCTTTCATCCCGAGGGAATTCCAGACGGTTTCTATCTGGTTGACGACAGCGCCAACCCGCAGACCGAATTCCAGCGCGCGATTATTGCGGCGGTGGCCGAGGTCACCCATATTGCGCCCGCCGACGACAAGGGCGAGATCATCGGCTCGCCAGTGATTGCGCCGGGCGTAATCGATTACGCGTTCAAGCAGCTCGGTCTGTGCGCAGGCGTCACCAATGCGCGCTACACGACCACCACTGAGGTCTATCCCGACAGCCCACGCGCAACGCCCGAGCAGTGCAATCAAGCGCAGGCAGTGGCGGTGCGCGCAGCGCTCGATTACGTCTTGGCCGCCGGCTGAGCGAAGTGGGCATCGCGGACACGCCGCTGCCGCCGCGCGAAGTGTTCGATGACCAGACGCGCCTGGCACGAGCGCACGCTTTCGCCCAGCACCTGCAGTCGCGGCGCACGGTGCGCGACTTCGCCCCGACGCCGGTGCCGCGGGCGGTGATCGAGCAGTGCCTGCGCGCCGCCGGCACTGCGCCCAGCGGTGCCAACCAGCAGCCTTGGCGCTTCGTGGCGATATCCGAGCCGGCACTCAAGCAGCGCATCCGCGAGGCCGCCGAGGTTGAGGAACGCGAGTTCTACCAGCACCGCGCCCCCGACGAATGGCGCGAGGCG
>JBBRXD010000044.1:0-12530 GCA_038248775.1 Lysobacterales bacterium
AGGGCTGGGAACTGAAAGCCATTCGTGCCGGCCGGCTGGGTATCGGCGAGAGTTACGCGCTGGTTAAAAACGGCGAGATCTTCCTGTTCGGCGCGCAGATCACCCCGCTGATTTCCGCATCGACGCATGTCATCGCCGACGATCGTCGTACCCGCAAGCTGCTGATGCATCGCCACGAGATCGACAAGCTGGTCGGCAAGATCGAACGGGACGGCTACACGCTCATTCCCACCGCCATGTATTGGAGCGGCAATAAGGTCAAGCTGGAACTGGCTTTGGCCAAGGGCAAGAAGGACCACGACAAGCGCGCCGTCGAAAAAGATCGCGACTGGGCGCGCGAGAAGCAACGCACCATGCGCGCGCACAACCGCAACGCCTGATGTGGGAGCGGCCTTGGCCGCGATGCCCCTGCCGAACACCAGTCGCGGCCAAGGCCGCTTCCACAGTGTCCTTGTGGCCTACCCGATGCGGCCCCATACTACCCACGTCAGTAGATTTGACGTTTCCCATCTTGCCGGGGGTGTCCTGGCTTCGACGGGGGTCGCGAAGTCGACTGGTGCATGCCGAGGGGGCGACTTTCCTCGTTAATCCAGTAGCAAAATTTAGTTGCCAACGACGACAACTACGCTCTCGCCGCTTAAGGCGTAAGCCCTGAACCCACTTGTGCCCGTGCTCGTGGATGTAAGGTCATTATCACGGAACAGCTTCTGGCGGCGACCCGCCAACCAGAAGTGAACTTAGCGGGTGTGTCAGACGGTGTGCCTCGCACGTTGTGTTGCCGGCTGACGAGAACGAACAACGAGCTAAGCATGTAGTACCGGAGATGTAGTGCTCTCGGACGGGGGTTCAACTCCCCCCACCTCCACCATTCAAAGTGCCAAGGAAAGGCCGGAATCCGCGAGGATTCCGGCCTTTTTCTTTTGCTGTCCGGCGAGATAGCGGCTCAGCTTGCACGGCGATGGGTAGCACTGGCCAATCTCGGCCAAGCCCAAGCCAGCCCCATCCAAGCCGGTATCAGCAAGGCTGCGTGCCAAGCGGCAGTGGCTTGCGGCGCAAGCGCGATATCGAACAACGGCACGGACTGGCTGCTCAGATACGCTGCGATCAACAAGAGCATTTCGAACGGTCGCGGATTTCGGCAAATGGCCGACAGGCACAGCGCCCAACTGGCGATTGACGCGCACACCACCAGCGCAGCAACTGCCGCCATCGGCGACGTTGCGGACAAGCGGATCAGCCCGGGCAAGCTCAGCGTGACCAGCAGTCCGAAGCCGGTGGCGAATCGCGCCACCAGCAGCCGGCGCAGGATTCGTGGCGCAGTGAACACCAGTCCGCCGGTGCCGTTGTCAACTTCGCGCAGGATATTGCGCGCCAGCATGTCCAGCGGCAGGACCCACGCAAGCAGCAATCCAAGACGCAGGCCATCACCTGTGCCGAACGCCTGCGCACCCATTGCCACCAATGCAAGAATCCACCACCAGGCACGACGCTGCCTGAGTGAGAGCCTGAGTTCGGCGATTGCCACGATAGCCGTCGGCCCGCGTGCCAGCGGCGCCAGCAAGCGGTCGAGCCAGCGCAAGCGCCTGCCAGGGCTCGCGCCTGGGCGAGCTGTGGTCGAAGTGCGCGAAGCCGCCCAGTCGAGCAATGGCGCCGCCAGCAAGACACCACCCAATCCAAACACCAACCACAGCCCGCGACCGAGCACGTCCATCGGTCGCACTTGCCACGACGTCCACTCGAATTTCCTGGGACCTTCCGGGAGGCCTGGCGATCCGATGTTGAATCCGAATTCAGCCGGCTTGCCCGTCGTTTGCTCCTGCGACCGCTGGAAATCCCGCGCCATCAGGATCATGCCGTGGGTATCGCTGATCCAACCTTCCCGCAGCATCGTACTGGACGGTGACTCGACCCGGGCCAACGGCACCGTCAGCATCACCACCCAGAGGAAGAAGAAGACCACATTGCCTGCCGTGCGCCGCAGCGAGGGCAGCAGGTCGAACCAGATGGCGAGCATCGCGGTCACGGCCAGGCCAGGCAGGTTCAGCAGCAGGACCGGCTTGACCAGCTCGAACAGGTGGATGCTGCGGTCTTCAGCGCGAACCCATTGCGCGACCAGTCCCACGCACAACGCAACGGCGGCAATCAACGCGAACACCACCATGTGGCTCGCCCACTTCGCCAGCAGATAGCCGCCTCGCGTCATCGGCGTAGCGACGAGCAGTTGCCAGACGCGGGTATCGATGTCACGCACAAGCGTGCCGCGCACCAGGTAAAAGCCACAAAGGCTCAGCAGCGTGCTGAACACGCTCGCCAGGACCATGCCAACCCAGGCGCTCGAATAGAATCCGCGCTCGCTGCCGTGGATGCTAAGAATCATGTAATTGGCGCCGGGCGGTGGAAAGCACAGCCAGCTGGCCACCACCATCAACCCGAGCACGACCCAGAAGCGCGGACTGCGGGTACGTTCGCGCAAGTCGGCCAGCAGCATGGCCCCGAAACGCTGCAAGGCGCCGTGCATTTCAGTGTTCACGCGCGTCAGCGCCGAGCAACCACGTGTAGGCATCCTCGAGCGTCGGTACGACCAACTGTGCGGCCAAGTCGGGGCGATCTTCGCTGACCACTCGCACACGGATGCCATCCGGCCTACGCAACGATGCGCAGACGACGAATTTTTCGCGGACCCCGGCCAATTGACCGGACCCGACCGTCCATTCCCAGACATGCCCTTCCGCGCATGCGAGCAACATTTCCGGCGTGCCGTGGAAGCGCAAGCGACCCGCGGCCATCACTGCCAGGGATGTCGCACTGGCCTCCACGTCCGAAACGATGTGGGTGGAAAGGATGACGAGCCGCTGTCCGGCGAGATCGGTGAGCAGGTGCCGGAAGCGCATGCGTTCTTCCGGGTCCAGGCCGACCGTGGGCTCGTCCACGATCAGCAGCGACGGGTCGTTCAAGAGCGCTTGGGCGATGCCGATCCGCTGGCGCATTCCGCCGGAAAATTCGCCCAGGCGACGCCCGGCGTGCTCGGCCAGGCCGACCATCGAAAGACAGTAATCCACCCGCTCGCCTGCTGCCTTGCCGGACAGGCCCTTGACCGCCGCCAGGAAGCCCAGGAACTCGCGAGCGTCGAGCGCGCCATAGACCCCAAAGTCCTGGGGCAGGTAGCCCAGGGAGACCCGGAGGTGGTCCGGGTTGCGGGAGATGTCCTCGCCATTCCAGGTGACCTTGCCAGCGCTGGGCTTGGCCAGCGTGGCCAGGATTCGCATAAGCGTGGACTTGCCGGCGCCATTGGGCCCAAGAAGCCCAAGTATGCCGGGGCCCAGGTCCAGGCTGAGTCCCGAAATCGCTTTATGCCCGCCCGAATAGCGAAAACTGACATCCTCGACCGTCAACCGGCAATCCAACATGGCCCTGCTCCCCGCAAGCCGACACGGCGGGATGCCGGGGCTTAAATTGTGCTGGTAGTGTAGTTAGCTACCACACCAGCGCACATGGGCCATAAGTTGGGTCAGCGATTCTGCTTGAGCTTCTCCGCATCCCGCTTGCGTTGCCGTTCCCTCGAGGCCGCGGAGCGCGCTTGGGCACTGGCCTCGCCTCCCTTCCGGCCGATCTGAGCCATATGTTCGCGGTTTTCGCTTACCGCCGTCCCACCCATGCGCGCAATTTCCCGTTGCTCGGCTTCGCCCATGCTTGCGAAGCCCCGATTCCCGGTACCACTTCGGCGCTGCGGTTCAGCCTGATCCTGATCTCGATGTTGAATTGCCATGCCTGATCCTCCTGGATACTGACGCCCAAACGCTGCCAGCTGCGCAGTGCAGGCAAAGTAACGCCGTGCCAGGTAATAAAACCGTAAATCCAGGCGACAATTGGCCCCGCGTTTCACTGGCATTCCGGATCATGAATCTGTTTGCATGCTCCTGGTCCCCAGGGCTTCGCGGGCTTTCCTGAAGGCCTACAACTGCGAAGAAAGAAGTGAGGACACTTTTTCCATCAACTTCTGCCGCAACGGTCGCTTCTTCCACATCTCGAAAGTGATGCGCCTTGCCTGCTTCAAGTCAGCCTCGAATACGTCTTCGAGCTGTTCCGCGAACTGCTTGTCGTAAACGTTGAGGTTGGCTTCGTCGTTGAGGCGGAATGAGCGATTGTCGAAATTGGTTGATCCCACCGACACCAGCTGCGAATCGACGATCAAGGTCTTGCAATGAAACATCGTCGGCTGGTACTCGTGGATTTCCGCGCCGGCTTCCAGCAGTTCGCCCCAATCGGAACGGGATGCCTGGCGCACCACCTCGGCATCAATAAGCGAACCGGGGACGATGATGCGTAGCCGTACCCCGCGATCGAGCGCTGAGCGCAAGGCCTTTCGGGTCAACTCATCGGGAACGAAGTACGCCGCCGACAGGTCGATGGTGCGCTCGGCAGCTGTAATGGACAGCAGGTACATCAACTGCATGCTGTCGCCGCCGCCGCTGGGGGAGCTGGTGAATACCTGGCCCAGCGCCTCGCCCAGCGGCTCGAGTTTTGGAAAGTAGGCCTCTCCCTGCAAGACCTTGCCGGTGGTCTTGATCCAGTTGTCCATGAAAGCCGCCTGCATTTGGGCCACGGCCGGGCCCTCCAGCAGGTAGTGCGAGTCCCGCCAGTGCTTGGGATCTTCAGCATTGCCACTCCACTGGTCGGCGATGCCGACACCGCCGGTGAAGCCAATCCGCCCGTCAACCACGAGCAACTTCCGGTGGGTGCGGTTGTTCATTCGCCCGAGGTTGTACCAGCGCAGGGGGTGGTAGCGCTCGATTTCGACACCGTCCGACTTCATTTGCGTTATCTGCGACTCTTCCATCTTCTGGCTGCCCACCCAGTCGAGCATCACGTGCACCTTCACGCCCTGGCGCGCCCGTTCGGACAAGGCCTGGGCAAACTCCCTGCCCACTTCCCCTGACCAGTAGATGTAGGTTTCAAAAGTGATCGACGACTTTGCCGATTTGACGGCGTCAAGCATCGCCGGGAATATCTGCGAGCCGTTCTCGAGGTTCCGGATCCGGTTGCCGTCGATGATCGCGGGACCAAGCAAAGTTCCAAGCTCGCGCCGGAACTGCGGATCCGAAACGCCATAGCGGTGCTCGAGCGATTTCTGGATTTGTTTTTCCGCACTAATGAAATTCATCGCCACCACAGTGATGATGATTGCAACGAGCGCGCCAATCAGTGCGGCGTAGACCATCCTTTTCCTACTCCAAGCCATGGGCTTTCCTTGTCCATGTCGCAACGCACTTCAGATCCACGCCGGGTACTGCGGTATGTAAGCTGAACATGCGAGAGGGCGAACGCCAAGCGTATGCGTCCGCCTTCCGGGCAGCGAAGCAATTGATTACTTCTTCGGGTTGTTCGCGTCGTCCATTTGCGCGCGCGCAGCCTCAGCGGCAGCCTGGGCCGCGTCGGCAGTCTGCTCGGCTTCTTCCTTCACCTCCGCACTTGCTTCGTGTCCCATGGCAGCGGCTTCATTGGAGGCCTGGGTTGCGGCGGTGCCAGCGGCATCAGCCGTGGCGTTGGCGGCGTCACTTACGGCCGCACCAGCGGCTCGCGCAGCATCGGCCGCCTCGTTGGCAGCGGCATCGGCCGAAGCCGCGGTTGCATCGGCCTGGGCCGCGGCCGCATCGGCCTGTGCTTCATCCCGTTGCGCGCTGTCGCATGCGGCCAGCGAACCAGCCAGGGCGAGCGCGAAGAAAATTCGAGAGGTGTTGTTCATGGTGACTTCCTTGTGGTTGAAGACATGGGTAAAAACAGGTTGCAACGGCTAACAGATCACCCGCCCCGTCTAGCCGGGCGGCGTTGTCAAAATATAGCCGCCAACCTGAACAAGACCTTTCAGCGGTGCCGAAGCGCATTTCGGGGCTGCAGGAGACAACCGTGCCACCTCGCGCTGCAGGCTGAGATGGCACTCGCAGGCACGCGATTCCAGCCGATCCCGACCCAGCACGCGGATGCGACCACGACCGGGCTGGATGATGCCTTCAGCAAGCAGGCGCGCGCAGGCCAGCGTGATCGCCTCCCTTCTCACGCCCAATGCGCTGGCGAGCATTTCATGCGTGACCGGTATTTCCAGTACCGGCAGGCGGTCGAGCAACATCAACATCCTCCGGCATACCTGTTGCTCGACCGAATGCAGCCGATAGCAGGCCGCATTTTGCGCAACCTGCGCCATCTGCGCCTGGAAGTATCGAAGCAGGTTGGCGCGCAGCGCCGGCGATGCCTCGAATTCTTCCTGCAACACGTCGGCAGGCAAACGATAGGCATGGCCCGCGCAATGCACCGTTGCGCGACGGCTCGAATACCCGTCGCCCACCACGATGGACATGCCGCACAGGCCGTCGCGACCGATCAGCGCAACTTCCGACCCAGCCTTGCCATCGAGGTCTTGCTGAAGGGAGATGATCGCGCTGGTCGGGAACCAGGCATGGCTGGCGCGAATGTCCGGCGGGCTGATGACAATGCCACGCTCGAGGAATATCAGTTCGAGGCGCGCATGCAGGCGCGAGTATGCTTCGTCCGGCAAGACATGCAGCAGGAAATTCTGCCGCGGACTCGACGCAGCCCACTTGGGTGCCATGGTCATGTCTCGATCGGCATCGAAAACGCGATTCCTTCGCCCGGCGGCATGGAAAGGAATTGCAGGCCATGCAGGACGACCAGTTCCCGCGCCAGCAGCGCCCTGCCCTCGCATTCATTCACGGCCGACGAATTTCCGAGGACATACTGGAATTCGGCATCATCGGCCAGGGGTGTCGCGTCGGCTTCCATCGACCAGAGCGCAATCCCTGGCCCGGGCTTCAAGGCAAGGCGCACGGTGCCGCCACGTGCCCCGTACCTTGCGAACCTGGACAGCAGGAACTCCAGTACCGTCACCAATCGATCGGGGTCGTGTCGTGCGACCAGGGGCGACGGCCACGGCACCGTCACCAGCGTGGTCCCGGAGTGTTTGAGCTCCCGCATCAGCGCGCTACGGCCCTCGAGAAACTCGAAACAGTCGCCAAGATCGGCGTTGACGGGATTGAATTCAAAGGTGCCCGCATTGATGCGCAACAATTCGGACATATCCTCGATGTTCGCCAACAGCAGGTCGACCTGCCGATCGAGTAACTTCAAGCAATTGGCTTGTTCGGCGGAATTCATCGAATCCATGCCCAGCATCTGCACGGCCATCCGGATCGGTGCGACGGGACTGCGTAAATCATGGCCCATGCGTAGCCACCAACTGGCCGACGGAGCCGTTGGCACCTGGCTTGTCATGGCGCCGGCCCGCTGCCCTGCAACGGCGCAGACACTTGCAGGCAGACCGATTCAATCAGGTCCAGGTCAGCGGGCTTGACCAGATGGTGATCGAATCCCGCGTCTGCCGACCGCCGACGATCTTCGTCCTGTCCCCATCCGGTCAGCGCCACCAGCCTGGGCCTGCGGTTTCCCGGCCATTGCTGGACACGCAATTGGGCGGCAAGCGCGAACCCGTTCAGCACCGGCATGCCCACGTCCAGGAAGGCAAGGTCGGGGTGGAAGTCGAGCGCGGACGCGACCACCTGCAGGGGATCGTAAAGCGCACGAACGTCGTGGCCCATCATCCGCAGCGACATTGCCAGCATGTCCGCAGAATCCCGATTGTCATCCACGACCAGTATGCGCAATGGCCTTATGACGTTACCCGCTTCACGGTTCGATGGGCTGGCTATGGACGAATCCATTGGAACTCCCGCTACTGTGCTGGTCGCCGGAATCGTCCGACGCGCGTGAGGCATCAAGCAATGCGCCGGTGGCGCATCGTGCAATTGGAAATTCACACCAGCGGCAATTCCAGCGTGAATACCGATCCACCGCCTTCACGCTGGTCGTACCAGAGATTTCCACCCATCGCGCGCGCTTGTTGCTTTGCCAGCGCTAGACCCAGGCCCGTGGTGCTCTCGCCCTCGGTGGGTTCAGTGGAAAGCCTGACGAAACGCTGGAACAACCTGGCTTGGTCTTCCTCGCTGATGCCAGGGCCACGGTCCATCACTTGCATTCGCCCGTGGCCGCCATGCTTCATTGCGGAAATCGCAATCGAGGTGTCGCGGGGCGAATACTTGATCGCGTTGGACACCAGGTTCTGCAGGACGTGGGCAACACCGACGCGCAGTCCAGAAACGATCACGGTTTCGTGCTCTATCAGGTCCAGGGAGATGTGCTTCGCCTGCGCCGTGCTACTGAAAAGATCCACGACCTCGCACAACAGCTGTCGGACCGGAAGCGGCTCGATTGCCGCGCCGTGGGCCTGGTGCTCCTGTTGTTCCAGGAATGCCTGCAGGAACAGCATCCCCGAGTCCGCTGAACTGTGGATGGAATCGACCAGGCGCGCCTGCGCGGTCCCAATGCCTTCCGAACCAACGAGCAGATCGGCTGCAAAAAGAATGTTGGTGAAATAATTGCGCAGGTCGTGCGCGACCAACTCGGCCATTTCCTGCTTTTCCTGGGCAAAACGGCGCAAAGTGTCGCGGGACCGCTTCAGGTCGAGATGGGTTTGCACTCGGGCCAGTAGTTCCTCGACCACGAACGGCTTGGTAATGTAGTCGATGGCGCCGGCCGCAAATGCGCGGATCAGGTTTTCCCGGTCGTCATCCGCAGTCAGGAAGATCACCGGCAGGTCTCGGGAGGCGTCGTCCAGGCGCAGCTGCCGCAGGACTTCGAATCCATCCATGCCGGGCATCTTCATGTCCAGCAACACGACGTCGGGCGTCTTGTCCCGCGCCAGTTCAAGCCCCTCGGCACCACTGAGCGCCGGCAGCACCTGATAGCCCGCCCGCGCCAGCAACGCGCCGACCATGCGCACGTTGGCCTGCTGGTCGTCCACTACCAGCACCACGGGCTGTCCGCCGGGCGAAACCGGATCCCCGATCTGGTTGTCGGCTGGAGCCTGCATGGGCTTTTCCAGTGCTGAAGGATTCATCTGCGAGCTCCGACTGTAATACCAAACGGTCGGCGCGTCCGCGATCCGGTCGCCACTTGGTGATAATGGGGCCTACACGCCATACGCTTTGCGCTTCCGGTAAAGGGTGGAACTGTCGATTCCCAGGGTGCGCGCAGCCGCCTCGAGCGTCTCACAGGTGGCAAGCACGCATTCGATATGCATCCGTTCGAGTTCTTCCAGCGAATACGGCGCCCCGGGCACGACCGCCGGCGACACGCCGACCGGTCGACTGATGGCCATGTACTCGGGACCAATCTGCGAATTCGGACACAGGATGACGGCCCGCTCAATCACGTTCTGCAGCTCACGGATGTTGCCGGGCCAACGATACTCGCCCATCAGCGAAAGCGCTGCGGCCGACACACCGCGTGCGGGAAGCCGGTAGCTCGCCGCGAACCCCTCGACGAATTCATGAGCCAGGCTCTCGATGTCTTCCGGGCGCTCGCGCAGCGGCGGCAGCGTCACGCTGACAACATTCAGCCGGTACAGCAGGTCGAGGCGAAACGTACCCTTTTCCAACATGTCCTGCAGGTCGTGATTGCTCGACGCGATGATCCGCGTGTCAGCCCGGCGGCTGGTCGGGTCACCGACCCGCTCGTAGGTCTTCTCCTCGATGAAGCGCAACAGCCTGGGCTGCAGGGCGACTGGAAAATCGCCGATCTCATCCAGGAACAGCGTTCCGCCCTCGGCATGGTCGACCCGGCCGACGATACTGGCTTCGGCGCCGGTCAATGGATCGCGCGCCTGGCCGAACAACTCGCTTTCGATCTGGTCCACCGACAAGGACGGACAGTTGACTGTAGCCATCATCGCGCCTGAGCGCAGGCTGGCGGCGTGTATGGCGGCTGCAAGCCGACCCTTGCCCGTTCCACTTTCACCCAGCAGCAGGACATTGGCATCGGTCCTGGCGACCTGGTCGGCAATTCGCAGTACTTCGTTCATGCGTGCATTGTTCGAGTGCATCTGGAAGCTGGTTCTCGCAGCTTCGCGCTCCAGGCTGTCGAGTCGGTCGAGCAACCGGCGGGTATCGAGCTGTCGGGCTACTGCGATGCGGAGCTGGTCGGGCGAACAGGGCTTGACCAGGTAATCGCAGGCGCCTTCGGCAATGGCCCGCACCGCGTCGGGAACCCCGGCATGCGCGGTGACCATGATGATCTGCATGCCTGGCGCTATTTCACGAAACCTGGGCAAGGCATCGAGGCCCGAATCGCGGCCGATGCTGCGATCAAGCAGGCAGGCATGGAAGGGCTGCGCGGCGGCAATTCGAAGGCCATCGGAAAGCGTGTGCGCAGTTATGACCCGGTGCCCTTCGAGTTCGAGGCAGGCCGCGAAATTGGCAAGCAGCTCGCGATCATCGTCGATCGCAAGTATGCGTCCCTTCAGTGCTGCGCCTTTCGCCATCAGCTTTCTCCATGCTGTCGTGAATCATAAGCACAAGTTCCGCACGCTGCACGATCGATTCACCCTGAACCGCAAAATGCAGGTGTTCGTGTTCAGCTTCCAGTTGGCAACCATATTGGGCCCTCATTAACTTCAAGTGCTGCAACATCTGGACTCCCAGCACGGGAACGTCGCATTGGATGCGGCGATCATTACTTAAGGAGAGAGACAATGTCCGATATCAGAAAAGACCATTCCATTGGCGCCGGCACGGGCGCAGCCGCAGGTGCGGTAACCGGCGCTACCGTGGGTGCAGTTGGCGGTCCGATCGGCATGGCGACAGGCGCAGTGGTCGGCGGCATCATCGGTGCAGCTGCCGGTGACAGCATCGCTGAAGCAGTCAATCCGACTGAATACCAGGACCACTGGAAGAGCAACTACCAGACCACGCCGTATTACACCTCGGGTCGCGAGTGGAACGACTATGAGCCGGCTTACAACCTCGGCTACAACGGCTATGGCGCCCATCGTGGTCGTCACTTCGAAGACGTCGAGACCGATCTCGAGCGAAATTGGGAAAGCACCAGGGGCGACTCCCGCCTGGCATGGAGCGAAGCCAAGGGTGCCGTGCGCGATGGTTGGCATTACGTCGAACGCGCGATGCCGGGTGACGCAGACGGCGACGGTCGCTAAGCGATTTGCTGGCTGACGCCTCGCGATCGAGACGACTTCAAGTAGTGCAAGAGGGCTGCGGGAAACCGCAGCCCTTTCTATTGGCGCGCCGACTCCATCGGCACCGTGAATAAAAACGTGGAACCCTGGCCCAGCTCGCTGGTCACCGACACCGTGCCGCCATGCGCCTCGACGAAGGCTTTGACGATGGCAAGACCCAGCCCCATGCCGGAGCTGCCGTCCCGGCTCTGGTCGCTCTCCAGTTTTTCGAATACCAGTTCGATGCGATCCGCCGGAATGCCCTCGCCGTCATCACTTACCGTTACTTCGATCATCGAGCCCACCGACGCCATGACGGCGCCGACCGTGACATTGCCGCCAACCGCATACGAGATCGCGTTCTTCATCAGGTTCTGTATCACGCGCCGCAACATTCCCGCGTCAGCCTGCACCAGCAGGTCCTGCGGCACGTTGTTGTTCAGGCGCGTGCCCGCCGCATCGGCAATTGGCAGCAAGCCCTCGCGCACCGACTCGACCAGCGGCCAGAGATCGAGCAACCGCGGTGAAATCTTGAAACCTGCCTCCGCCTCGATGTTTACGTTTTCGACCAGGACCTTGCCGACAAGCTCCTCGAGCTGCCTGACGTTTCGACGCAGCAGTTGCCAGACCAATGGGTCCGCGCCTGCGTTGTCCGTTTGCGCAGCGGACTTTTCCACGTAGTTCATGGCCAGGGCAATCGCGTTCAGTGGCGTTCGAAGGTCATGCACGACGAAGGCCAGGTACTCTTCGCGTCGCTGCTTCACCTCAAGCAGGCGCTGTTGCGAAAATGAAGCGACCGCGAGCCCGATCGCGGCGTCCAGCACCCGGTTCAGCACATGGAAAGGCTCGCCCTGCAGGGAGATCCCCTCACGGTCGGCCAGGTCGTGCACGCAGGCGCGCATGATGTTGTATTCCGCCGACACTTCCACGATGTCGAAGCCGTCCTGCAACCGTTGGGTGCCGTGCGCCGGCGGCGATCCTTCCAGCACGGACTCGAGCACCGACTCGGCCGAATCGGCTTCCATGGCGGAAGCGAGCTCGTCGATCAGGTCGGGTATGTGGTCGTTGAGCGTGGGAACATCCAGCCCCTCCGCCGAAGGCAACTGGCGTACCTGACCACGCCACGCATCGAGCATGTGGCTCTTTTCCCGCCGCAAGGCCCCAGCCAGTCGCTCCAGTTCAGTCGGCGTTGTGTGCATAAAGCCTCAGGCAGAGTGAACGGCACAGGTTACGCAATACCTTCATCGCCACGGTCGGGTGCATGTCACCCAGCCGGGCGAAGCCATCCACGTCCAGCACCACCAGCTGGCTGTCGGCGATGGCGGTGACATCGGCGGTTCGGGGCGTCTGCATCAGGAATGCCGCCTCGCCAAACATCTGGCCCGCGCCCAGCGTGGTGAGCACGCGGCGCTGGCCGCGAGGCGATTCGGTCACCTCCACCGCGCCCTCGATG
>JBBRXD010000045.1:0-12505 GCA_038248775.1 Lysobacterales bacterium
CGCTCCTACAGTGGTTGTTATTGGGCGCGGCGGCGGAGGTAGTTGAGGAGGTCGATGCGGGTGATCAGGCCCAGGAATTTGTTGCCGTCCACGACGATGGCGACATGGCCACGGTCGAATACCGGCAGCAGCGATTCAATCGGCGCGGTGACATCGAGTACGTTGAGCTTGCTGGCCATCGCGGTGGACACCGGGTCCTGGAAGCGCTTTTCGTCGCCATAGACATGCAGCAGCACATCCGATTCATCGACGATACCGATGATGCTATCGCCTTCCATCACCGGCATCTGCGATACGTCATACATTTTCATGCGCTGGTAGGCGACGGTGAGTGCGTCGTTCGGGCCAACCACGACGGTGTCGCGCTGGGCGAAGGGGCGCAGGATCAGATCGCGCAGGTCGCCGTACTGCGGGCGTTCCAGGAAGCCGTTGTCGAGCATCCAGAAGTCGTTGTACATTTTCGACAGATACTTGTTGCCGGTGTCGCAGACGAACACCACCACCCGCTTGGGCGTGGTTTGTTCCTTGCAGTATCTCAGTGCGGCACTAATCAGCGTGCCGGTGGACGAACCGCCGAGCACGCCTTCCTTCATGAGCAATTCGCGCCCTGCCAGGAAGCTTTCCTTGTCGCTGATCGCGTACGCCTTCTTGACCCGGGTGAAATCGGAAATCGGCGGCAGGAAATCTTCGCCAATGCCTTCCACCAGCCAACTGCCGGACTTGGTGCTGAGCACGCCTTCGTTGATGTACTGGGTAAGAATGGAACCCACCGGATCGGCGAGGATCAACTCAAGCTGCGGCGCGACCTTTGCGAAATACCGGGACAGCCCGGTCACCGTTCCCGAAGAACCGCAACCGAACACGATGGCGTCCATCTGGCCATCCATCTGCCGCCAGATTTCGGGGCCGGTGCCCTCCTCGTGCGCCAATGGATTGTCGGGATTGCCGAACTGGTTGATGAAGTAGCCGCCCGGGATGTCGGCGGCCAGTTTCTCGGCCATGTCCTGGTAATACTGCGGGTGACCCTTGGCCACGTCCGAACGGGTCAACACGACTTCCGCGCCCATGGCGCGCAGGTTGAAGATTTTTTCCCGGCTCATCTTGTCGGGTACGACCAGCACCAGCTTGTAACCCTTCTGCTGGGCGACCAGGGCCAGGCCTATGCCGGTGTTGCCGGCGGTGCCCTCGACCAGGGTGTCGCCGGGCTTGATCTTGCCGGCTTTTTCAGCGGCCTCGATCATCTTCAGGCCGATGCGGTCCTTGATGGACCCGCCTGGATTCATGCATTCGAGCTTGAGATAGATTTCGCAGATCCCGGTGTCCAGGTGCTGCGCTTTGACGATGGGCGTCTCGCCAATCAAGTCGAGGACGCTTCGATGGACGGTCATGGGGCAGCCGATCTCAGGGCAGGGCACGCGCCCGACCCTGAATTATAACCGGGATGCGGGCGGCGGCGTCCCGACGAGGTGGGACGCCGCCGCCCAACGGCAAAATCAGTGGTGTTGTCGCTTGGTTTCGTACATCCGGATCAATCGATCCTTGGCGTAAAGCTTCTCGCGCTTCATCCGCGACAGCGTGTTGTCATCCAGCGGCAGTACGCCCAATTCAGCGTCCAGTACCTGCTTGTCGAGTTCGCGGTGGCGGTGGAGGAGCTGTCGGAATTCCGAATCGCCCTTCATCATTGCCTCGAGTTCATCCTGCGGCTGTCCTTCAAACATTATTGACCTCCTTCGAAACGCAAACGCCCCGCGCGGTCAGGCGCAGGGCGTGCGGATGTTGGACAAGGTCAGGTCTCTGGCGCGGGCGTCGTTCCAGAAAAACGCGCGCGCCGAAGAATGTGCGGCGGCGGCTTCCCGGGGATCGACAACTGCTTTCATCGGCCTGGCTCGGTTGACCGGATGGACGAGTCTCCAGCCGGCAATCCAGACGCTACTCGCGCCTTTGGCGGGTAGCAAGCACTACTTCAAGCCATTGATTACACGGCCTATTGGACGATGATCTCGACGCGCCGGTTGCGCGCCCTGCCCTCGGCGCTGGTGTTGTCGGTGACCGGATCGGCCTCGCCCTTGCCCGCGGCGACCATCTTCGCCGCGGGTACGCCCGCGGCCTGCAGGGCTCGCCGGACGGCATCGGCGCGCTTTTGCGACAGCGCAAGGTTCGCCGCATCCGCGCCCTGGCTGTCGGTATGCGCCTCGATCCGGAGGCTGCGCTTGCCCGCCACCATGGTGGCCAGGCGGCGCAGGCTGGACTGCGCATTGGCGCCGAGCGTGGCGCTGCCGCTGCCGAAGGCAGACCCCGGCAAGCTGTAGATGGTGCGTGTTCCGACGCGCCGTGATGGCGGCACAGCAGCCTCGTCGCTGGCTGAATCGGCCGCTACGGCGGCGACCAGTTCCGCTTCCTTGCGGGCAAGTTCGGTTTCGCGCGCGCGCGCTTCGGCCAGTTTCATGGCTTGCGTGGCTTGCGCGTTGGCGGCTTGCGCATCGGCAGCGGAGGTCTCTGCCGCCAGGCGATCTTGGTCCTGCTGCTGGGCCAATCGCGCCGATTCTTCCTCGCGGGCGAGCGACTGCATGCGCAGTCGGTCGGCTTCACGCCTGGCCAATTCAGCGTCGCGACGGCTCGCGTCCACCATGATCTGGTCGCGTTCGCGATCGAGTTGGCGCGATTGTTCGAGCAACACGTCCGCCTGCGCCGCGTCCTGCGCGGCGGCGACCCAAGCCTCGGCCAGCACCAGGGCATGCGCGCGGTCGCGCGAGCGTGCGACCTGCAGCGTGGCGACGGCCTGCGCGGCCTTGAAGCGCTCCAGCTGGGCGCGATCGGCCAGTGTCGGGTCGGCATCGAGCGTGGCGAGGCTGGCGGCTAGGCGCGCGGCATCCGGATCGGCTGCGGGCGCGGCGACGGCAACACCGCACAGCCACAGCCCCAAGGCCAGGGCCAGCCCGCGCGGCACTTTCAGGTCATGGCGTACTGGGCGGATCACTAGCCGTTCTCCGGCTGCATTTGCAACTGCCGCCTGAGGTCGGCATTGCGCGCTTGCTTTTCTTCCACCTCGGCCCGGGCAAGGGAAAGCCTGGCGCGGGCGGCCGCCTGGTCGGCGATGGCCCGCGCCTCGTCGGCGAGGCGAATCGCGTCCTTGTACTTTTTCCGGCCAATGGCATCGCTGGCCAAGCCGTAGCGTTGGCGCGCCTGCGCGAGCAAGTCGGCGGCCGGGCCCTGGGGCTCCAGTCGGGCCGCGGCCGAGATGGCCAGGCTGGCCGATGTCATCTGCGCATCCGGCGGCTCGGCGGCACTTGCGACGCCAAAACCAATGGAAAAGGCCAGCAGCGCACCCAGAATTCGCTCAGATAGTGTCATAGGTCTCATTATGGGTCAGGTTATACGCGCTATTGTCAGCAGGCAATCGAGCCTACGCAACGGCCGGGGACCAAAGGGACTAATAGCATGGATATCGGTTACTTCCTGAAGCTGATGACGGAGAAGAACGCGTCGGACATGTTCCTGACGACGGGCGCTCCGGTCTTCATCAAGGTCGAGGGAAAACTCTATCCCCTTGGCAATACCGGCTTGCCTGCTGGAATGGTCAAGAAAATCGCCTATTCGCTGATGGACGAAGGCCAGGTGCCGGTGTTCGAACGCGACCTTGAATTCAACATGGCCATTGCCGTGAAGGACGCCGGCCGCTTCCGCGTGAACTGCTTCAAGCAGCGCGGCGAAGTGGGCATGGTGATCCGCGCCATCAAGAGCGAAATCCCGAGCATCGACCAGCTCAAGCTGCCGCAGGTCCTGAAAGACATCGTGATGGAGCCGCGCGGCCTGGTGCTGGTGGTCGGTTCCACGGGTTCGGGCAAGTCCACCGCGCTGGCGGCGATGATCGACCATCGCAATACCAACAACACCGGGCACATCCTCACCATCGAGGACCCGATCGAATTCCTGCACCGGCACAAGAAGTCCATCGTCAACCAGCGCGAAGTCGGCCTCGACACCCACGCCTTCCACAACGCCTTGAAGAACGCGATGCGAGAAGCACCGGACGTGATCCTGATCGGCGAAATCCTGGATGCGGTAACGATGGAATCGGCGATTGCCTTCGCCGAAACCGGCCACCTGTGCCTGGCGACGCTGCACTCCAACAACGCCGACCAGACCCTTGACCGCATCCTCAACTTCTTCCCGGAAACCGCCCACAAGAACGTGCTGATGAACCTGTCGCTCAACCTCAAGGCAGTCATCTCGTTGCGCCTGGTGGTCGGCAAGGATGGCAAGCGCCTGCCTGCCTCCGAAGTGCTGATCAACACGCCGATGATCCGCGACCTGATCCGCCGTGGCGAAGTGCACGAAGTGAAGGAAGCGATGGACAAATCGCTGCAGGAAGGCATGCACACCTTCGACCAGTCGCTGTTCCGGATGTACAAGGATGGCAAGATCGACCTGGAAGAGGCACTGAAGAAAGCCGATTCGCGCGATGGCCTGGCGCTGAAGATCCGCCTGGCAGAGGGCGCGTCCGGCGAACATGACCCGTATGCGGACATGTACAACTCGGGCGATGCAGCCAGCGCGGGATTCTGATCGCGCCTGGGGACGGGACATGAGCGGCGATTCGGTAAAGCTTTACAGTTTTTGGAGCTCCAGCGCCTGCTATCGGGTGCGCATTGCGCTGAACCTCAAGCGCGTGGCGTTCGAGACGGTAGTTGTGCACCTGCCCGGCAATGAACAGCACGGGGCCGCGTTCAAGGAAATAAACCCGCAGGAAATCATTCCCGTCCTGATGCATGGCGGCCGCGTGCTGCGGCAGTCCCTGGCGATCATGGAATATCTCGACGAGACCTGGCCGGAGAATCCCTTGCTGCCATCCGTCGCGCGCGATCGCCAGCGGTCCCGCGCCATCGCGCAGGCCATCGCCTGCGAAATCCATCCGCTGAACAACCTGCGCGTGATGAAGTACCTGGAAACAAGCTTTGGCGCGAACCAGGAACAGCGCGAAACCTGGATGCGGCACTGGATCACCGAAGGATTCGATGCGCTGGAAAAAGTGCTGGACGACAATCCATCCACGGGCGCGTTCTGCGAAGGCGACCGCCCGACCATCGCCGACTGCTGCCTGGTGCCGCAGGTCTACAACGCGAAGCGATTCGCAGTGGATATGGCGCCCTACCCGAACATCGAACGCATCAACACCGACTGCCTGGCCCTCGAGGCCTTCGATCGGGCGCGGCCTGAATTGCAGCCCGACGCCCCTGCGTAAGGTAGCAGCGGCGACCTGTGGGAGCGGCCTTGGCCGCGACGCCCTGGCCATCTGCCAAAGAGCATCGCGGCCAAGGCCGCTCCCACAGAGTTGACCGCTTCTAGGGCTTTGCGATTTTCTGTTCGATGGCGCCGAAGATGGACTCGCCCAAGCGCGAAAGCATTTCGATGCGCACCGTATCGCCGTATTTCATGAACGGCGTGCTGGGCTTGCCATCGCGCAGGGTTTCAACCGTGCGCAGTTCGGCAAAGCATGACGCGCCGAGCGAGGTGTCCTCGTTGGCGACGGTGCCCGAACCGACGATGGTGCCCGCCGATAGCGGCCGTGTCTTCGCTGCGTGGGCGATCAATTGGGCGAAATCAAATTGCATGTCCACGCCCGCTTCCGGCGCGCCGAACCAGGCGCCGTTGACGTGGGTGAGCAGCGGCAGGTGCACCTTGTTGCCTTGCCAGGCATCGCCTAGTTCGTCGGGCGTTACCAGCACCGGGCTCAGGGCCGAGCGCGGCTTGGATTGCAGGAAGCCGAAGCCCTTGGCGAGTTCGCCGGGAATCAGGTTGCGCAGCGACACATCGTTGATCAATCCGATCAGCTGGATGTGGGCCGCAGCCTGGCCTGGCGTGACTGCCATCGGCACGTCGTCGGTCACCACCACGACTTCGGCTTCCAGGTCGATGCCCTGGGCTTCGTCGGTGACGCGCACCGCATCGCGCGGGCCAAGGAAGCCGGCACTAACGCCCTGGTACATCAGCGGGTCGGTGTAGAAACTTTCCGGCACTTCCACACCGCGCGCCTTGCGCACGCGCGCGACGTGCGGCAGGTAGGCGCTGCCATCGACGAACTCGTAGGCGCGCGGCAGGGGCGAGGCCAGCGCGGCAAAATCCACGGCGAACACGGGCTCGCCGTTGATGGTTTCGGCCGGGCTGAGGTTGAGCACTTCGTAGATGGAATTCAATCGCGGCGCGGTCGATTCCCACTCTTCCAGTGCGCGCTGCAGCGTCGGCGCGATGCCGGTCGCCTTCACGGCGCGCGACAGGTCGCGGGAGACCACGATCAGCGTGCCGTCGCGGCCGCCTTCCTTCAGTGAACCAAGTTTCATCGAATCATCCGTTGAAGTTGCGCTTCAGGTCCTGCCAGCAGTCCTGGTAATCGCGTTGGCGATGAATTGATTCCATCGCCTGGCGGGTCGGCTGGATGACTGCGCGGGTTTCGAACATGAAGGCCATCGTACCGGTGATGACGTCCGGGCGGGACAGGTCGGCGTTCGAGGCTTTATCGAAGGTTGCCGCATCGGGGCCGTGGCCACTCATGCAGTTGTGCAGCGAGGCGCCGCCGGGCACGAAGCCCTGCGCCTTGGCGTCATACACGCCGTGGATCAGGCCCATGAATTCGCTGGCCACGTTGCGATGGAACCACGGCGGCCGGAACGTATCCTGCGCCACCAGCCAACGCGGCGGGAAGATCGCGAAATCCAGGTTCGCCGTGCCGGGCGTGTCGGATGCCGACGTGAGCACGGTGAAGATGGACGGATCGGGATGGTCGTAGCTGATCGAACCGATGGTGTTGAACCGGCGCAGGTCGTACTTGCAAGGCGCGTAGTTGCCATGCCAGCCGACCACGTCCAGCGGCGAATGGCCAATTGGCGCGCTCCACAGGCGGCCCTGGAACTTGGCCACGAGTTCGAATTCGCCTTCCATATCTTCGAAGGCAGCGTGCGGCGTCAGGAAGTCGCGCGCATTGGCCAACCCGTTCGATCCGATCGGACCCAGGTCGGGCAAGCGCAGCGCGGCACCGAAGTTTTCGCAGACATAGCCGTGCGCGACCTGGGCATCGTCGCCGTGGCCGCCAACGCTGTCGGGCAATTCCACGCGAAAGCGCACGCCACGCGGCAGCACGGCGATTTCCTGCGGCTCCACCTCGATCACGCCCATTTCCGTCAGCAGGCGCAACCTGCCCTGCTGCGGCAACACCAGCATTTCGGCATCGGCGTTGTAGAAATAACGGCCGAGCATCGAGCAGTTGGCGGCATAGACATGGATACCCACGCCGGCCTGCTGCGCGGCGCCGCCGTTGCCGGCGATGGTGAACAGGCCATCGATGAAATCGGTTGGCACCCGCGGCGCTGGCATCGGGTTCCAGCGCAGCTGGTTGGGGCTGGCGGGCACCTCGTCAAAGCGACCATGGAAACCGCCCTCGCCCAACATCTCGAACTGGCCATGCATCGCTGCCGGGCGAATCCGATAAAGCCAGCTGCGTCGATTCAGGTGCCGCGGTGCAGTGAAGGCCGTGCCGGACAATTGCTCGGCGTAAAGCCCGTGCGCCACGCGCTGCGGCGAGTTGCGGCCTTCCGGCAGCGTCCCGGGCAAGGCCTCGGTCGCAAACTCGTTGCCGAAGCCCGACTGGTAGCCGCGCGCCTGCATTACGCGGGCTTGCATTACAGCACCCCGCGCCGCATCTGGTCACGCTCGATGCTTTCGAACAGCGCCTGGAAGTTGCCTTCGCCGAAACCTTCATTGCCCTTGCGCTGGATGATCTCGAAGAAGATCGGGCCAATCGCGTTCTGGGTGAATATCTGCAGCAACTTGCGCTGCTTGGTTTCCAGGTCCGCGTCGATCAGGATCCGGTTCTTGCGCAGGCGCGGCACGTCTTCGCCATGGTTAGGCACGCGCTCGTCAATCACTTCAAAATAGCTGTCCGGGGTGTCGAGGAACTCCATACCCGCGACACGCATGGCTTCGACAGTGCTGTAGATATCGTCGGTGAAGCAGGCGATGTGCTGGATACCCTCGCCCTGGTAGGCGTCCAGATACTCGTTGATCTGGCTCTTGGGATCGTTCGACTCGTTCAACGGAATGCGCACCACGCCATCGGGCGCGGTCATCGCCTTGGATACCAGGCCGGTCTTCACGCCCTTGATATCGAAGTAGCGGATCTCGCGGAAGTTGAACAGGCGCTCGTAATAATCCGACCACTTCTGCATGTTCCCGAAGTACAGGTTATGGGTCAGATGGTCGATGAAGGTCAGGCCGAAGCCAACCGGGTTGGCCTCGGCGCCGGGAATCGGCAGGTAGTCGCCATCGAAAATGCTGCCGGCGGCGCCGTAGCGATCGACCAGATACAGCATGCAATCGCCGATGCCTTTCACCACCGGCGCATCCACGGCCTTGCTCGATTGCTTGTTGGTGATTGCTTCGCCGCCGTTGCCCAGCACCGTGGCCAACACTTCGGCCGCCGGGCGCTTGAAGCGCATCGCGAATCCGCAGGCGCTCGGGCCATGGGCGCGGGCAAAATCGGCGGCGAAGCTGTCGGGGTCCTCGTTGATCAGGAAGTTCACGCCGCCCTGGCGGTACACGGTGATCGGCCGGGTCTTGTGCCGCAATGCGGCGCTGAAGCCCATGCGCTCGAATAGCGCCTTCAGCGGCGCGGCATCGGGCGCGGCGAATTCGACGAATTCGAAACCGTTGATGCCCATCGGGTTCTCGAACGTGGTCGGCTGCATGCCGAGATTGGGTTGCGCGCTCATGGAATTCTCCTGCCGGCCGCTTGCGGTGAAAGCCGATTATATAGTTTCATATGAAACCAATGGCAAGCGGGCATGAACGAATGGGCAAGACCAAACCCGGGCACGCCGTGCTGGAACTGGACCGTTTCGTGCCCTACCGGCTGTCGGTGCTCTCGAACCGGATCAGCCAGGACATCGCCCGGCTCTACGGCGAGCGCTTCGGCCTGAGCGTGACGCAGTGGCGCATCCTGGCGGTGCTGTGGCGCTTCCCGGCCCTGTCGGCCACCGAGGTGGCCGAGCGCACGGCGATGGACAAGGTGGCGGTGAGCAGGGCGGTCACCTCGCTGCTGGCCAGCGGCCGGCTTAAGCGGCGCCTTCATGGCGACGATCGCCGGCGCTCGGTGCTGCAGCTGTCGGCCCAGGGCCTGCGCGTCTATGACGAAGTAGCCGCCCTGGCCCTGGCCTATGAGGCGCGCCTGCTGGAAGGGCTGCTCGAGGATGAACGGGCGGCGCTCGACCGCCTGCTTACGCGCATGGAAGAGCGGGAACGGGCCAGCCGGGAGCCCTGACGCAGACTGGAACCTGGCGCACCGCATCAACCATAGGGGCTGCGGCTATCGCGGCCGAGGCCGCTCCTACAAGAACACGGCGG
This sequence comes from Lysobacterales bacterium, assembly GCA_038248775.1. Lineage (GTDB taxonomy): Bacteria > Pseudomonadota > Gammaproteobacteria > Xanthomonadales > Xanthomonadaceae > Arenimonas. The sequence goes on from JBBRXD010000045.1 coordinate 9,394, forward strand.
CACTGAAGGCCGCCGTGTTCGTATCGCGAGGGCTTATCTGCGGTCCCGATCGGCAGGAAGGCCGGCCGCGGCCGGCTCGCCGGTCCCGTCCTGGCCGGCCAGTGACGGCTCGGCATCATGCAACGTATCCAGGTGCATCAGCTTCTTGACCAGGGGCGAAATCACCACCATGCCGATGCCTACCACCACTGCGGTCCAGCCGACCGTGGAATAGACCTCCATCACACGGGACGCGCCGGCCTCTTCCACGCCTTCCGAGCCGGTCGCCGCCGAGATCAGGCCGGCGGCGAAGTTGCCGGTGGCCGAGGCGAAGAACCAGGTGCCCATGATCAGGCTGGCCAAGTTTGCCGGCGACAAGCGGTTCATCGCCGACAGGCCTACTGGCGACAGGCAGAGCTCGCCGGTCGTGTGCAGCAGGTAGATCAGGAAGATGAACAACACCGGGGTCAGGCCATCGCCCGCCGCCGCGGCACCGGCCACCAGCACCAGGAATCCGGCGCCAAGCTGGATTACGCCCAAACCGAACTTGGCTGGCGCCGACGGCTCCAGGCCGCGCCGCGCCAGGGCCATCCACAACATCGCGAACACCGGGCCGAGCAGCACGATATAGATCGAGTTGATCGACTGGAACACCGAGGCCGGCACTTCGAAGCCGAGCAGCACGCGCTCCACCGATCGGTCGGTGTACAGGTTCAGCGACGAACCGGCCTGCTCGAACAGGGCCCAGAACAGGATCGAGCCAAAGATCAGGTACATCGCCGCGAAGATGCGGTCTCGGTCGTGCTTGGGCAGCTTGAACACCGCTGTATACAACACGAAGCCGACCAGAATCGCGCCAGCCACCATCAGGAAGACGCCAACCGCGGACTGGTACTGGATCAACAGCCAGACCAGGCCGACACCGGCGAAGCTGGCCGCATAAAGCAGCCATTCGAAGCGGATGCCGGCGACTTTCTCATTCAGGCGCGCCGGGTTGCTGGACTCGCCGCGACCCATCAGCAGCGGCTTACCCCAGACGAACACCACCAGGCCCAGCAGCATGCCGAAGCCTGCCGCGCCGAAGCCGTAGGACCAGCCGTAGGTCTGGCCCAGATAGCCGGCGACGATGGCACCGAGCGCCGCGCCGAGATTGATGCCGACGTAGAAGATCGTATAAGCCGGGTCGCGGCGGATGTCGGTGCGCGAATAGAGCTGGCCGACAATCACCGAGATGTTGGCCTTCAGGAAACCCGAGCCGACGATGATGAACGACAGCGCCAGCCAGAAGATATTGATGGCCATGGTGCCCTGCCCGCCATCACCCTCGACGGCCATCAGGAAATGTCCGAAGGTCAGCAGGATCGCGCCGAACAGCACCGCCTTGCGTTGCCCGAGGTAGCGGTCGGCCAGGTAGCCGCCCACCACCGGGGTGATGTAGACCAGCGCGGTGTAGGCGCCGTAGATCACCGAGGCTTGGCTGTCCGAATACAGCCAGTGCTGTACGAGATAGAAGATCAGCAGCGCACGCATACCGTAGTAGGAGAAGCGCTCCCACATCTCGGCGAAGAAGAGCACGAACAAGCCGCGCGGATGTCCGAGGAAGGTCTTGCCTTCGTCAGGTTGAGCAGGAATGGTGGCCACTTGGTTCGTTACTCCCCGGTATCACATTGGTCTGGCAGGCTTGCCGGCCCGCCGGTTTTGCAGCCGGCTGGACCGTGAAAGGTGTACCCGCTTCGGACCGCTCGCGTCAAATCGGCCTCAACGAACCGGCAGGTACTGGTAGCTGGCGCCTATGCCCAGCGGGATGTCCAAGGCCCAGAACCCGAGCAGGAATGCGGTCCAGAACACCAGCAGTGTGATCGAGAACGGCAGCATCAGAGCAATCAGGGTGCCGATGCCGCTGGACTTCACGTACTTGCGGCAAAACACCACGATCAGCGGGAAGTACGGCATCAGCGGGGTAATGATGTTGGTGGAGGAATCACCGACCCGGTAGGCCGCCTGGGTGAGGTCGGGGGAGACGCCCAGTTCCATCAGCATCGGTACCATCACCGCGCCGATCAGCGCCCATTTGGCCGAGGCCGAGCCGATCAGCAGGTTGACGAAACCGGACAGTAAGACGATACCGACCAGGGTGAATCCAAGCGGCAGGCCCAGCGCGCGCAGGCCTGCCGCGCCCTCGATCGCCAGCAGCGCGCCGAGGTTGGACTGCGCGAAGGCGTAGATGAACTGCGCACAGAAAAACGCCATCACCACGTAATAGCCCATGCCGCTCATGGCCTTGGCCATGCCCTGGACGACGTCGCGGTGCGTCTTCACGCTGCCCGAGACCAGGCCGTACACGATGCCCGGCACCAGGAAGAAGATGAAGATCAACGGCACGATCGAACGCATCAGCGGCGCGGCGGCGACCAGCAGGTTGCTCTGGCCGGCCAGCACCACGGCGCCTTCCGGCGCGCGCCACGCCGAGGTCGCCGGCAGCAGGGTCAGCACGAACAGTGCCGCGACCATCATCATGGCGAAGACAGCCCAGCCGAGGCCGCGCTTTTCCTGGGAACTCAGCGCTTCGAGCTTGGGCATGTCCATCGGCTCGCCATCCACGGGCGTGCCCTGAAGGCGTGGTTCGATCACCCGGTCGGTCAGGAACCAGCCGATGGCAATGATCAGGAAGGTAGAGGCCGTGGTGAAGTAATAGTTGTTCAGCGGATTGACTACGACGCTGGGATCGATGAGGTTGGCCGCGACCTGCGACAGGCCCGACAGCAGCGGATCCAGGCTGCTGGGTACGAACAGGGTGGCCGAGAAGCCTCCCGACACGCCGGCGAAGGCCGCCGCGATACCGGCCAGCGGATGCCGCCCGGCGGCGTAGAAGATCACCGCGCCCAATGGAATCACCAGCACGTAGCCGGCGTCCACGGCGACGTGGCTGAGCACGCCCACGGCGATCAGCGCCGGGGTCAGCAGCTGTTTCGGGGTGACAGCCAACGCCGCGCGCAGCGCCGCGGAAATGAAACCGGTGTGCTCGGCCACGCCCAGGCCCAGCATCGCCACCAGGACCACGCCCAGGGGCGGAAAGGTGACGAAGGTATTGACCATCACCGAGGTGAAATCAGTCAGTGCAAGGCCGGTCAGC
>JBBRXD010000046.1:0-12317 GCA_038248775.1 Lysobacterales bacterium
GGCGTGGAGTTGTTCGTGCGTGGCGATGATGTGTGGTTTTCCGAAGTGTCGCCGCGGCCGCACGACACGGGACTGGTAACGCTGGTGTCCCAGGAACTGAGCGAATTCGCGCTGCATGCTCGCGCCATCCTTGGACTTCCCATCCCGGTTATCCGCAGCAACGGGCCATCCGCATCCTGCGCGGTGCTCGCGCATGGCCGTGGCGTGCCGCGCTTTTCAAATGTGGATGCAGCGCTGGCCCATCCGGACACGGCACTGCGCTTGTTCGGCAAACCCTGGGTGGATGGGCATCGGCGCGTCGCAGTGACGCTGGCCCGCGCAGAAACCGTCGAGCTGGCGCGCGCCATCGCCCGCGAGTGCGCGAACAACTTGCACGTCACCCTGGACGAAGGAGGCAAGGATGCCTGAGCAACGCACTTACGCGGTTTATTTCCACGCACAGGCGCTCGACGTACTGGGCGAGGCCATCAAGCCCTACCTGGTCGAAAGCGCAGAGGGCAAGCATTTGCTTTGCCGCGAAATCGACATCAGCGGATCTTTCTTCGAGATGACCCTGGTAAAGACCAACGAAAAGGGCAAGCCCGTGGAATGCGAGGTGATGATCCCGTCGGCAATGATTCGACTGGTCATTTCCATCACGGGCCTCGAGACAGACTTCGGTTTCGGCTGAGCCGTGCGATGCGACTGAACAAGTACATCAGCGAAACGGGTGTTTGCTCGCGCCGGCAGGCCGACCAGTGGATCGAGCAAGGCCGGGTGACCATCAATGGTGCCGCCGCGACGCTTGGCACCCAGGTGCAGGAGGGCGACGTGGTTGAGGTTGACGGCCGCGCGCTGCAGCCGCCGGCCGCTTCAGTCTATATCGCGCTCAACAAGCCTGTCGGCATCACCTGCACGACCGAGCGGCACGTCGAGGGCAACATCATCGATTACCTCGGCCACCCGCAACGCATCTTTCCGATCGGTCGTCTGGACAAGGATTCCGAAGGCCTGATCCTGCTTACCAACAACGGCGACATCGTCAACGAACTGCTGCGTGTCGAGAACCAGCACGAGAAGGAATACGTGGTGACGGTGGACCGGCCGATCACCGAGGAATTCCTGCAGGGCATGGCGAGCGGCGTACGGATGCTGGGCGTGGTAACGCAGCCGTGCCGGGTACGCAAGATCGGACAGCTGTCATTCGCCATCATCCTGACCCAGGGACTGAACCGGCAGATCAGGCGGATGTGCGCCGCCTTCGACTACCAGGTCCGGCGACTGCAGCGGGTACGCATCGTCAACATCGACTTGCGCGGGATCAAGGTCGGTCAGTGGCGCGAATTGTCGATGGACGAGTTGCGCGGACTGTTGCCGCATCGCACGAAATGGTAATGGGCTAACGGGCCAGGTCCATCCACACCATGTGGTGGTCGGTCGCCCTGATCCAGTCGGCGCCCACTTCGTCCGGCATCGGCCAGAACACGCCGCTGCCGCGCACGACGAAGCCCTGGGATGGAATCACGTAATCGAGCCGGAGGTTGCCGATGCGCGGACCGAAATCGCCGGTGTCGTGCGCTGCGATGCCCTTCTGCGTGAGATTGCCACCGCCAACGCGCCGCGCTGCCGCGTCAGCGCCCTTGCTGGCGGGCGGGTCGAACCGCAAGACGCGCGGATGGTCGAGCAACGCCGCCATGGGGTTGCCCGTTCTGTCGCCATCCACGGGGTCGGCATTGTGGTCGCCGGCAATCACGAACAGGGCGTCGCCGGCCAGGCCGCCGCAGCTGCCTGCATCGTCGCAAAGCCAGGGCGCAGGCCGGTCTGTGATGTATTCGGACCAGAGTCGGATCTCATCGTGATTGCGGATTCCGTTGCGGTCTTCCGGCCCGTCGAAAACCGGTGGCGTGGGATGGTGCACCAGGAAATGCACGACACCCAGCGGCGTGCGCACCGGCAAGTCCCAATGGGATTTCGACGACAGGCGCAGCCGGTTCCAAACTTCGGGCGGATACCAGTCCTCACTGGAAGCCGGGTTGATCGGGGACTTTGCGCCCGGCAGGTCCTTCCACAGGAACAACTGGAAGGTCCGGACCGACGGCAGGTCGATCGGATAGCGTGATAACACCAGCATGCCGTACTGGCCGGGATGCAGGCCGAAGCCGAATGCATCGTTGCCACCGGCGATCTGGCCGTTGCGGTCCAGGTCCATGCCGCTGGGTACGCCGGTGTTCACCGGGGCCTGGTAGCGATAGGGATACGTGATCGGCGCCTGGCCGTGTTGCGCGACTTCCAGGTAGCGGCGCTGGAAGATTTCCGGTGCGCGATGCGCTGGGTCGTAGTCGAATTCATTGATCAACAGGACATCGGGGCGCTGGTGCTGGATGACGGCGGCGATGCTGGCGGCCTTGTCATCCCCGGCCTCGAGTCGCGCGACCAGTCCGCCATCGGTCGTCGTGTAGAGCGAGCTGTTGTAGGTGGCGAAACGGATCGCGGGGACGTCCGTGACGACGCGCAAGCTGTGTTGGCAGGCGCAGGACATCAGCACCAGGGCAATCGGAAAGAGAATTCGCATATCCGATTGTGCCGCGAACGAGGTGTGCGACGGAAGCGAATCTGGCGGGGCTTGTCGTTCAGGGCGACTAAGGTGCGGACTGAAACGGCAGCCACTCGCGCCCGGAAAGATATTCGATCGGACGGAATCGCTGCTTGTAGTCCATCTTCGGATGGTCGCGCAGCCAGAAACCGAGATACAGATAGTCCAGCCCCAGCTCGCGCGCATGCGCCAGCTGCGAGAGGATGCCAAAGGTGCCAAGGCTGCGAGCGGGAAGGCCGGGGTCGAAAAACGTGTACACCGCAGACAGGCTGTCGGCCAGCACGTCAGTAACTGCGACGCCTACCAGACCATCGTCAGCGCGGATTTCGAGGAAGCGGGTCGGACTCCATTCGCAGGAAAGGAATCCGTCGAAATCCGCGGGACTGGGATCGTCCATTCCGCCACCGGCATGGCGCCCCGAAACATAGCGCTGATAGAGCTCGAAGTGTTCTTGGGTGCGAGCGGCAGGGGTCACGCTCACCCGCAGGTCGGCGTTGCGGGCAAGGCAGCGCCGTTGCGCCCGATTCGGCTGGAAACGATCGATTGGAATTCGAACCGGCGTGCATGCCTGGCAGCCGGCGCAATGCGGGCGATAGACGTGGTTTCCTGATCGTCGGAAACCCATCGCCAGGGCGGTTCCATAAAGCGAGGGCAGGCTGGGATCAAGCGGATCGAGTACCAGGTCGCGCGCGTTCCGGTCTGGCCAGTAGCCGCAGGCGTGTTCCACTGTCTGGTAAACGCGGATGTTGGCCTGGTTGCCCATGCGCTTTAGTCTAGCCCCGCGGAGTGCTTGCCTGGCCCAGCCGCTGCCCCAGCCGGGTAGGCGCTTCACTGGCGATGGCGTCGAGCTCGAACCCGTCCCGCGGCAGCAACACGATGACGGTCGAACCATAGTTGAAACGCGCCATTTCAGCGAAGCGTTCCAGGCGGACGCCCTTGCCTCGAAAATCCAGTCGCGATGGTTTGTCGCCGTAGGCCGGGATGTTGATTCCGTTCCACACCGTTTCCACGCCAGACACCAGCAAGGCGCCGACCATTACCATGCAGATCGGTCCGGCATCGGTGTCGAAATGGCAGACCAGCCGTTCGTTGCGCGCGAACAGGCGCGGAATCTTGCGCACCGCCCACGGCGCGACGCTGAACAGGCGACCGGGTACATGCAGCGTTTCCGTCAACGTGCCCGACCAGGGCATGTGCACGCGGTGATAGTCGCGCGGCGAGAGATAGATATTAGCGAACCAGCCATCGGCGAAGGGCGCCGCCGCCGCGGCATCCCCGAGCAGTTCAGCCGCGGTGAACTCCTGGCCCTTGGCCTGGAATATGTGGCCTTCCTGGATGCGCCCGCTCTGGCTCATTCTGCCATCCGCCGGCATCAGCAGGCTGGACGGGTCGGCATCAGCGGTACGCGCACCGGGTTTGAGCGCGCGGGTGAAGAACGCATTGAAGCTGGGGTAGTTATCGAGCTGCGGGTCGGCGGCCTCCGCCACGTTGATGTCGAACTTCGCCACGGCCAGGCGGATCAGCCAGTCCTTCCACGGTTTGAAGCGGCCGTAGGCAAGCCAGCGTGCCATTGCGCAGAGCAGGCGATGCGGCAAGACGTACTGCATGAAAATGGCGGGACTCATGGCTGCCTCGCCGACAGCAAGCGCAGATCGTCGGCGATCTGCTGCCAGGCCAGGGGCGGGCGAATCAGGCCCGCTTGCCGGCCTTGCGGATCAAGCACGACCAGGGTTGCCGAGTGGTCCATGGAATAGCCGCCTTCATCAAGTGGCACTTTCATATAGACCAGCCCCATCGTTGCGGCGAAATTCGCCAGCGGCTCGGCAGCGGCGGTCGCGGCAATCGTTTCGGTGTTGAAAAAGCGCGCGTAGTCGCCGGTGATGGCCGGCGTGTCGCGCTCCGGGTCCACTGAAACGAACAGCACGCGTGGCCGTTTGGGCTCGGCGATCAACGTCCAGGTTTTTTGCGCCTTGGCAAGTTCAGCCAGCGTGGTGGGGCAGACATCGGGGCAGTGCGTGAAGCCCAGGAAGACAATCGTCCAGTGCCCGCGCAATTGCTCGACGCCCAGGGCGCTGCCGTCGGAACGGGTCAGTTGGTAGGGTGCCAACTCGCGCGGCGGATTGATCAGCCGCACCGACTTGAGTTGTTCCTGGCTGACCATCGGCGGCTTGGCAGCCGGCGTGAAGTAACGCTGGGCGCTGTAGAGCCCGAGTCCGGCGGCCAGTGCCGCGCACAGCACCAGCAAGGTGGAACGGCTGGCAACACCGCGGTGGTTTCGATTGTCCATGGCGCAAATTATAGCCGCGCGGCCGCTATACTTAGTGCTTTGGCAGGCAACGGGCCGGCATGAGCGCCGAACTCCACACCATCATCGACTTCATCCGCTATGGCGCAAGCCGCTTTGGCGCGGCGGGGCTGAGCTTCGGCCACAGCTTCGACAACGCCCTGGATGAAGCTACCCAATTGGTGCTGCATGCCCTGCACCTGCCACACGACACTGGCCCCGCCTACGGACAGGCCCGGCTGGTCGCCGACGAGAAGGCACAAGTGCTTGCCCTGTTCCAGCGCCGCATCGACGAGCGCATTCCCGCTTGCTACCTGACCGGCGAGGCCTGGTTCGCCGGGCTCAGCTTCAAAAGCGACTCGCGCGCGCTGGTGCCGCGATCGCCCATCGCCGAGCTGATCGAGTCAGGCTTCGAGCCCTGGCTGGGCGGCCGCGAGGTGCATCGCGTGCTCGACCTTTGCACCGGCTCGGGTTGCATTGCCATCGCGACGGCGCACTACAACCCTTATTGGCACGTGGATGCGGCGGACCTTTCGCCGGACGCGCTGGCGCTGGCCCGCGAGAACGTGGCCCGCCTCGATACCGCCAACGTGCGCCTGGTCGAGTCGGATCTGTTTGACAATCTGAAGGGCGAGGTCTACGACCTGATCGTGACCAACCCCCCCTATGTAACACATGCCGAAACTGATGCCTTGCCGAAGGAATATTCGCACGAGCCCGAAATGGGACTGCGCGCTGGCGACGATGGTCTCGACCTGGTGCTCGAGATCCTGCGCGATGCGCCCGGGCACCTGTCGGAGAATGGATTGCTGATCTGTGAAGTGGGCGAAAGCGAGCAGCACCTGATCCGACTGCTGCCCGAGCTACCGTTTGCGTGGGTCGAATTCAAGGTCGGCCAGATGGGAATTTTCGTGCTCGAGCGCGAAGACATCCTCGCGCAGCTTCCGAAGATAAACTTGCTCGCCAACGCGCGCCGCGCTGCGAGCAACTGACGCCATGTCGAGCAATTCATTCGGCAAGCTGTTCACCGTCACTACCTTTGGCGAAAGCCACGGTCCGGCGATTGGTTGCATCGTTGATGGCTGCCCGCCGGGCCTGGAACTGTCGGCGGATGAGTTCGCCCACGACCTGGCACGACGCGCCACCGGCAAGTCGCGGCACACGTCGCAGCGGCACGAGGCCGATGAGGTCGAGATACTCTCGGGTGTTTTCGAAGGCCGGACCACGGGCACGCCGATTGCCTTGCTGGTGCGCAATACCGACGCGCGCAGCAAGGACTACGAAAAGATCATCGAACAATTCCGCCCGGGCCATGCCGACTACACCTATTGGCAGAAGTACGGCATCCGCGATCCCCGCGGCGGCGGCCGCAGCTCGGCGCGCGAGACCACCGTGCGCGTGGCAGCGGCAGTCATCGCCCGCAAGTGGCTTGCGGACAGGTATGGCATCCGCATCCGCGGCCATGTCTCGCAGATTGCAAACATCACGCCGCGCAGCTTCGATGCGTCGGCCATCGAAGCCAATCCGTTCTTCTGGCCCGACGCCAGCCAGGTCGGCGAAATCGAGGTGTTCATGGATGCGCTGCGCAAGTCCGGCGATTCGGTAGGCGCGCGCGTTGACGTGGTCGCGAGCAATGTACCGCCAGGCTGGGGCGAGCCCGTCTACGGCAAGCTCGATGCCGAGCTCGCCGCCGCGATGATGAGCATCAATGCCGTGAAGGGCGTCGAGATTGGCGCTGGCTTCGGCAGCGTGCTGCAAAAGGGCAGCGAGCACCGCGACGAAATTCGCCTCAAGGGCTTTCTCAGCAACCATGCGGGTGGCATCCTTGGCGGCATTTCCACCGGCCAGCCAGTGACCTGCTCGGTTGCGTTCAAGCCCACGTCCAGCCTGCGCCTGCCTGGCCGCACCGTGGACGTGGCAGGTGCGGAGGTGGACGTGATCACCACCGGCCGCCACGATCCCTGCGTCGGCCTGCGCGCCACGCCTATCTGCGAGGCAATGATGGCCCTGGTGCTGATGGACCAGGCCTTGCGGCACCGCGCACAGAATGCCGATGTCGGCGACGTATTCCCACGTATCCCCACCCGTACCGAGGATCCATGAGCACTCCAGTCACCGTTGCAGTCGTGGGCGCCACCGGCGCTGTTGGCCAGGTCATGCTGTCCATCCTCCATGAGCGCAAGTTCCCGGTGAAAAAACTCATCGCGCTCGCCAGCGCGCGCTCGGCGGGCGAGACCATCCAGTTCGGCGGGCAGCCGATCGTCGTGCAGGACCTGGCGAGCTTCGATCCCACGGGCGTGGACATAGCGCTGTTCTCGGCCGGCGGTTCGACGTCCATGCAATACGGGCCGAAGTTCGCAGCGGCTGGCGCGATCGTCGTGGACAACTCATCGGCCTTTCGCTACGACGATGACGTACCGTTGGTGGTCAGTGAAGTGAATCCGGATGCGATCGCCAATGCGCCGCGCGGCATCATCGCCAATCCAAATTGCTCGACCATGCAGATGCTGGTGGCGCTGGCGCCGATCCACCGCGAGGTCGGCATTGAGCGCATCAACGTGGCGACCTACCAGTCGGTGTCGGGCGGCGGCCGTTCAGCCGTGGACGAACTCGAAAAGCAGAGCGCCGACCTTGTTGCCGGCCGCGCTGCGGATCCGCAGCGCTTCCCGGTACAGATCGCGTTCAACCTGATTCCGCACATCGACGACTTCCAGTCCAATGGCTACACCAAGGAAGAAATGAAGCTGGTCTGGGAGACGCGCAAGATCCTCGGCGACGATTCGATCCAGGTGAACCCGACGGCTGTTCGCGTTCCCGTTTATTACGGCCACGCGGAAGCGGTGCACATCGAGACCCGAAGCAAGATCAGCGTCGATCGCGTGCGCGCCCTGCTCGAGGCGGCGCCGGGCGTGGTCGTGGTTGATGATCGCAAGTCGGGTGGCTATCCTACGCCGGTTACCCATGCCGCAGGCCAGGACGCGGTTTTCGTCGGCCGCCTGCGCGAGGACATTTCACATCCTCGCGGCATCGACATGTGGGTTGTTTCCGACAATATCCGCAAGGGCGCGGCCTTGAACGCCGTCCAGATTGCTGAGCTCTGGTTGAAAAGTCGCCCGTAAACGGTTATTCAATAAGGCTGTAGAGCTCGTCGCGGCCCCCGCCGCGGGCACGAGTCATTGGGGAGACATGCTTTGAACAATCGGCACCTGACCCTCACCCTTGCCGTGGCCCTGTGCCTGGCGAGTCCCTCCTTGTCCGCGATGGGCCTGGGCCCGTTGCAGGTCAAGTCGGGGCTTAACCAGCCACTGGTAGCCGAGATTCCCATCATCTCCGCCACGCCCAGCGAGCTTGAACAACTGGACGTTCGGCTGGCGTCGCCGGAGGCCTTTGCCCGGATCGGGCTGGAGCGACCGGGCGAGCTGACCGCCAACCTGCAATTCAGCGTGGGCAAGAATTCCCGCGGCCAACCGGTCATCCTGGTGACCACGCCGGATCGATTTTCGGAGCCCTTGCTCAATTTCCTGATCGAGGCGGAGTGGGGCAAAGGCACGGTAACCCGTGAATACACGGCGCTGATCGACCCACCGTACATCGCCTCGGCCGTGGTGAAGCCGATGCAGGCGCCGACCGCCGCTGCCACCGTCGCAGCGGCGCCAGTCGTCCCGGCACCTACCCTCGAACCCACGCCGGAACCGGCCCAGGAACCGGCCCAGGAACCGGCCCAGGAACCGGCCCAGGAACCCGCTCCGATGCTGGCGAAGGCTCCTGACGTGGTCCAGCAGGCCCCGTCCTCCGCGCCGGCACCGCTGGTGGTAGCCGCAAAGCCGCGTCCGGCCCAGCCCGCCCCCGCGCTGCAACCTGCCACCCCCGAACCTGCGCCCACAGCGACAGCTGGGCAATACGGTCCCGTTGCCCCCGGCCAGACGCTGTGGAGCATCGCCAATTCAGTACGTCCTGACGCCGGTATCTCGGTCAACCAGATGATGGTGGCCTTGCTGCGCGCCAATCCCGAGGCCTTTGCGCAGGAAAATGTCAATCGCCTGAAGCAAGGCTCGGTACTTCGAGTGCCTGGCATGGAAGAGGCGACCCGCCTGTCGGCCACGCAGGCCGCCGAGTTGGTAAACCAGCAGGCTTCAGCCTGGCGTACCCCGCGCGCAGCCGTTCCGCAGCCGGTTGAAATCGCAACGCCATCGGAGAATATCAAGGCTTCTGCGCCGATCGCGGCTTCGCCGGCCCGTCCATCGCGTGCGGCCTCGTCGCGGCTTGAAATCGTTCCACCATCGGGCAACGCCGCCGCGCGCGGCGCCCAGTCGGGCGCGGCAGCGGGCGCTGGTGGCACCGAACTTCGCGCAGAACTGGTGCAGGCCCGGGAAGATCTCGCCGCCCGTGCATCGGAAGCGGACGAGCTCAAGTCCCGGGTTGCCGAACTCGAAAAGCAGGATGCCGATCGCCAGCGACTGATCGAGATGCAGAACAGCCAGATCAAGGAATTGCAGGACCGGTTGAGCCAGGTCCAGCAGGCACCAGCGCCAGCAGCTCCCGCCGCTGCAGCCACGACTGCTGCCGCCGCGGCGACGGATGCCGTGGCCGCCAAGCCCTGGTACCTCAATCCCCTGGTGGTCGGCGGGGCGGTGCTGGTGCTGCTCGGTGGACTCGTCCTGGCAATGCGACGGAGCAAGGCAAAGCCGGAAAACGAAGCCACGGGTACCCGTCTTTCGGATGATGAAGCACTGCGCGCCAGCATGGCCAAGACCCGCCAGGCCAGTGAACGTATCAAGCCCGAACCGATCATCCCGCCTGCGCCCAAGCCCACGCCCGTTGCCGCGGTGTCGCCGGTGGATTCCGAGCTCGAGGCCCGCATCAAGGCCGTACGCGCCAACCCGCAGGACCTCGAGGCCCATCTCAACTTGCTGCGGCTGCATCATTCGCGTGGCAATGCCGGGGACTATGAAGTCGCCGCGCAAGCCATGCGTGCCCAGCTTTCGAGCACGATGGATCCGCGCTGGCGCGAAGCGGTGGTGATGGGTGCTGCGCTGATGCCGGGGCACGCGTTGTTCAGCCAGGCGGGCTGGAACTCCCCACGCTACAGCGACGCGGAGTCCAAGGCCCCACCGCCTCCAGCGCCCCCGCCTGCGCCGGCGGCAGCGTTGCCGAGTTTCCTTGCCCCGGTAGAACCCGCGCCGGTGAAGGTGTTCGAGCCACCGATCGAAGACAGCTCGGTCGTACTTACTGCCGGATCGCCCCGAGATGCCAATCCCGACAAGGAAATCGACTTCGGCGACCATGCGGCGGTGATCACTGAAACCTTTGGTGGCTCCCTGCGCGACATCCATCGCGACGAAGCCCAACTGATGGCGGAAGACGAATCCAGCGCAACCCGAATCGAATTGGCCAAGGCCTACCTGGATATAGGCGACCTGGATGGCGCCCGCAGCATGCTTGAGGAAGTGCTCGCTGAAGGCGGCCCCGCGGCCAAAGCCGAAGCAGCCCGCCTGCTCAGGGACATGGGCTGATTGAAGCCGATCCCCTGGGGGCGATTGAACAAGGGCCGGGGAAACCCGGCCCTTCGCTTTAGAATGGCCGCATGCGCTACGCACTTGGCATCGAATACGACGGCAGTCCCTTCCTGGGATGGCAGCGCAATGGCACTGGGCCCACCGTGCAGGCCGCGGTGGAAGCTGCGTTGTCCTTCGTGGCCGACCAGGCCGTGGCAGTGATTTGCGCTGGTCGCACCGATGCCGCTGTACACGCGGCCTGCCAGGTTGTTCATTTCGATACCGGCGCGGTGCGCGACCCCCGGGCCTGGGTGCTGGGTACCAACACGCGCTTGCCGGGTGACGTCCGGATTCTCTGGTGTCGGGAAATGCCCGATCAATTTCACGCTCGCTACTCCGCCCGTGCGCGAAGCTATCGTTATCGCCTCTTGAACCGGAGCATTCCGCCTGCCATGCAGCGCCAATTCCTCAGCTGGGAACGCCTTGCCCTCGATGCCGATGCCATGGAACGTGCCGCGCAGGCCCTGGTGGGCGAGCATGATTTCAGTGCCTTCCGTACCGCGCAGTGCCAGGCCAGGCACCCGGTGCGCAACCTGCACTCGATCAACGTCCGGCGCGAGGCCGACCAGGTGGTGGTGGAGGTCCGCGCCAATGCGTTCCTGCACCACATGGTTCGCAATATCGTCGGCAGCCTGGTGCTGGTGGGCCGTGGTACGCAGCCCGAAGCCTGGCTTGGGCAATTGCTCGCCGGCCTGGACCGACGCGTGGCCGGCCCGACCGCGCCGGCCGAAGGATTGGTATTCGTCGGCCCCGCCTATCCACCGGAGTGGAATCTGCCGGCGCAGGTAACGCTATGACGCGCACCCGGGTGAAGTTCTGCGGTCTGACCCGGCCCGGCGATGTAAGACTGGCCTGCGAGCTGGGCGTGGATGCGGTTGGTTTCGTGCTGGCGGCAGAAAGTCCGCGCCGGGTGCAGCCCGGCCAGCTGCAGGGCCTGCGCGCCGCAGTGTCGCCGCTGGTGGACGTCGTGGCCTTGTTCATGAATCCACATGGCAGCGAAGTACTCGACGCGATCCGCCGCCTGCGGCCGAACCTGCTGCAGTTCCATGGCCACGAAAACGATGCGTTCTGCCGGGGCTTCGGACTACCCTTCATCAAGACCGTGCCGATGGGCGAGGGCGCGGTCGACCCGGTTGCCGCGTCGAAACGATATCCTTCAGCCTTGGCGTTCCTGCTCGACGGACATGGTCCCGGGCAAGCTGGCGGTCGTGGGATGAGTTTTGACTGGAGCCGCATGCCGCCGCTGGATCGACCGGTGTTCCTAGCGGGTGGTTTATCGCCACTCAATGTTGGCGAGTCAATTTCAATCGCGCGTCCCTACGCCGTGGACGTGAGCAGTGGCATCGAAGCATCGCCGGGCCAGAAGGACGGCGAGAAAATGCAGCAATTCCTTGATGAGGTAAGTCGTGCCGATCGTGAATGATTTTGCTGCCACCGGCAGCGTGCTACCCGCCGATGCTCCGATTACGGACTACCACGCGTTTCCGGATCCGTCCGGGCATTTTGGAATCTATGGCGGGACCTTCGTTTCCGAAACACTGATCGCACCACTCGCGGAACTGGCGGCAGCTTACGACCACCATCGGGTGCAGCCGGAGTTCATCGCCGAACTCGAGCATGACTACAAGCACTACGTCGGCCGGCCAAGCCCGATCTATGAAGCGGAACGGCTCGGCAAGCACGTCGGAGGCGCCCGCATTTTCCTGAAGCGCGAAGACCTGAACCACACTGGCGCGCACAAGATCAACAACACCATCGGCCAGGCAATGCTGGCCAAGCGCATGGGCAAGACGCGCATCATCGCCGAGACCGGCGCGGGCCAGCACGGCGTGGCGTCGGCCACGGTGGCCGCGCGGCTGGGCATGAAGTGCGTCGTATACATGGGCGCCGTGGATATCGAACGGCA
>JBBRXD010000047.1:0-12078 GCA_038248775.1 Lysobacterales bacterium
CATGAACACGGCAATGAAGGCCACATGCGCGGCGATCAGCGTCGGCCACAGGGCGGGCCCGTCGATCAGCCCGGTACTGCGAGGCGTGCTCGCAAGCAATTCGCTGCCAATCGCCAGCCACGCGATGTACGCGGCCAGGTTAAGCGGTTCCAGCAGGGGGCGCAGTCGGTTCCACATGCACGCAGCTTGAGCCGATGCGCGGCCAGGCTCAAGACGTCCGCGAGACAAAGTGACTTCCGGCACCTCAAAGCGATGACCACCGGCACCTGATCGGTGCCGCTGCGGTCGGCAAAGTGACATCGCACAACCGGAGAACACCATGTCTGCCTATTCGATGACCGTCCTCATGCATTCGGGCCTGGGCGTTGCCGCCCTGGTCACCTATTGGGTCGCCGCGCTGGCGAAGAAGGGTAGCGCGCCGCACAAGCTGGCTGGCAAGATCTATGTCGCAGTGATGATCGGCCTGTTGATCCCGGCCGTCCCGCTCAGCATCAACGTGTTCCGGCACTTCAGCACGTCGTTTGGCGCGTTTCTGTTCTATCTGCTGCTGATCACGGCGACTGCCCTGTGGCAGGGCTGGGGCGCGACGCGCAACAAGCGCGACTTTGCGCGCTATGCCGACTACCGCTTCCGCGCGCTGGCCTGGGCGAATATCGCGGCGGGTCTGGCGGTGCTGGGCCTTGGCATCGCCAAGGGCTCGCCAATCTTCCTGGGCTTCTCGCTGGTGGGCCTGCTGGGCGGACGCAGCATGCTGCGCCTGGCCACGGCCGGCCCGGCGCACCCGCGCTGGTGGATGGAAGAACACCTGGGCGCGATGCTGGGCTGCGGCGTGGCCACGCATATCGCCTTCCTGCAGATCGGCTTGCCGCGCCTGGTGCCGTCGCTGGCCGGGCCCGTCCTGCAGACGGCTGCCTGGCTGGGCCCCTTGCTGATTGCGGGCCTGGCGCGCGTCTGGCTGGGCCGCAGGTATTTGCGCAACGCGGGCGCTGCCAACGCCACCACCCGCAGCACGGACCCCCGCCCCAACCCGCGCGCGACGCTCGGCGAAACGCCCTCAGCGAGCTGACTCGACGATCTGCCCGGTATCCACGGTGGCGCGTTTGAGTGCTTGCGCGCTCGCACCGCGCAGTACGCGCAAGTCGCTGAAGGAGGAAGGCAGGCCTTCGGCGGCGAGGGTCGGCCCATCCTGCAGCTGGTAATGCAGGTGCGGGAAGAACGCGCTTCCCGAGGCGCCGATCGCATCCACCGGTACGAAATCGTAGGCATAGCGCATGAAGTTGCTCTTGAAGCCCATCTGCGCCAGCGGCGCGAAGCTGTAATCGAAGCGCCGATGGTGGGCCAGCGCATCATGGCGGTCGTAGTTGATCAGGCGGCCGCGCATCGGCAGGCTCAACGTGGTCAGGGCATCGCGCAATAGCGGCTTCACCTCGATTGTGCGAACAATCTCCGGCGCGCCCTTCGCATCCGCCGACAGGGTCATCTCGTAGTGCAGGCTCGCGATCCGCAGGTCACGGCCGAAGCTGGGAAACGGATTGAACACTGTCAGCGTCGTGCCCGCCGGTACTTCGCGCAAGGGCAGGGTCTGGATGCTGGGCCGCACGCCGTTGCCATCGAGCAGCCGGCGTTCCAGCAGGCGCCCTTGTGCGTCGCGCACCGAAACCTGTACGCGCCGCAGCAACAAGGCACGCATTGTTCCACTCCAGTTCACTCGTGGAAGGATGGATACCGCGACCGTGATAAAGCTTGCATCCCGGGTGCGGGCCGGTGGAGTGGGTGCTTAGACGTCGCCGTCGAGCAACCAGCCCTCGCCAGTGCCGCGCTGGTATACGGTATCGGTGGCCAGGATCTCGCCGGCCGGCGTCGTCGGCAACTGGGACAGCTGTTGGTAGTACGGACGGAAATCGGGCCCGGTCGCATCGAACAGCTGGTCGAAGCTGTCGATCACGAAATACGACTTCTGGTAGGTGTCGATGCGGTAGCGCGTGCGCATCACCCGCAGCAGGTCGAAGCCGATGCGGTTGGGCGCCGCCGATTCCAGGCAATGCACGCTTTCGCCGCTGGAACTGACAATGCCCGAGCCATAGATGCGCAAGCCCTTCGGTGTGTCGATCAGGCCGAATTCCACCGTGTACCAATACAGGCGCGTCAGCTGCGCCAAGGCTTCGGCACCAATGCCGTGCGCCTTCAAGCCGCCGAGGCCGTAGGCCTGCATGTAATCGGCGAACATCGGGTTCATCAGCAGCGGCACGTGACCGAACAGGTCGTGGAACAGGTCCGGTTCGGACAGGTAATCAAGTTGCTCCGGGCGGCGGATCCACCAGGTGACGGGGAAGCGCCGGTTGGCCAGGTGATCGAAGAAATCCAGTTCCGGCAACAGGCCTTCAACGCCGACCAATTGCCAACCGGTCTTCGCGTGAAGCTGGCGATTGAGTTCGGAAAATTTCGGGATCCCGTTTTCGCCGATGCCCATCTCATCCTGCGCGGCGAGGAACTCGTCGCAGGCACGTCCAACCAGGACATCGCGTTGGCGGCGGAACAGCGTGCGCCAGACCTGGTGGTCGGTCTCGGAATATTGCTCCCACGGCTGCTCGACGATGCCGGTCGCATACAGCGGCACGCTGCCCTTGTCGGTGCTGAGGTGTTCGACGCGCTGCGGCTCGGTCATGGCGGACTGCTTCCGGGGGGACTCCAGCTTATCGCAAGCCTTGGGGTATCTGGCCGTCGGCGACCATCACCTGGTTGCGGCCTGCAGCCTTGGCGGCATAAAGCGCCTGGTCAGCGCGCCGAAGCAGGTGCGAGAACTGCTGGTCGGATGGCTCCAGCGCGGCCACCCCAATGGAAATGGTCAGCGCCACATTGATCGGCACATCGCCATCGTGGATAGCCATGGGCGTTTCGGAAAAACTGCGGCGCAAGCGCTCGGCTGCGGCCTGGGCGCTGGCCAGGTCGATATCGGGCATCACCACCACGAATTCTTCGCCGCCCTGGCGGCCGACCAGGTCTTCGCTACGCACGATTTCGCGCATCCGGCGGACTGCCTCCACCAGCGCGTTGTCGCCGCATTGGTGACCGTGTTCATCATTGACCGCCTTGAAGTGGTCCAGGTCCACAATGATGATTGCCAGCGCAACACCATGCCTGCGCGCGGCGCTGATCGCGCGCTTCGCCAGGTCGTCGATGGCGCGGCGGTTGTAGATGCCGGTCAGGTAGTCCACGCGCGCCATGCGCTCCAGCTGGATCTGCGCGCTTTCGGCGCACATCAGCAAGAAGCCCACCGTCGCCAGCACGGGCAACAGCAGCAGCGCGCCAATGGAGGCAAGGTTGACCGGCGTGGCGCGCATCAACTGATCGGACGCGATCGGCCAGAACGCTTCCAGCCCTGCGCGCATCAGCACCAGAATTGTCACCAGCGCGAACAGCGCGCCGGTAATGCGCGGTACCCGGCCGCGCGGACCATCGCGCCGGAACACTGCACGCGCGCCGCTGCCGATCAGTATCGCCAGCAGCACGTGCACGATGATGATCCGCGACTGCAGGTGCGGCGCGAAGAAGGTGAACCAGACCGCTGCCGCGCCCAACATCACGGTGATGACAGACAGGAGCATTCGGCGCTCTGGCAGCCCGTAAAAACTGCGCAATGCAATCGCCATGCAGCTGAAGGCGGCGCCCAGCGAGGTGGCGCCCAGCGCGATCATCGCCCAATCGGGAACCAGGTCGCGCAGTGCAATCAGCATGAAGCCCAGCGGATGCAGCGCAATGCCGGCCAGCCACCAGCGCAAGCTGGGCCGGACGTTGCCCGGCAGGCTCCGCCAGTTGAGCACAAGCATCCCCGCAATGAGCCAGGTAACCAGCGCACCGATCAGGATGGCGGTGCGCGGGTCGAATGACCAAGCCACTGAAGCCCTCAAGGGGAATGCCGCAGAAGTGATGCAATTTGCGCGCCAATCTCCGCGCCACGATCGTGATCCGCATCACGAAGCTGGAATCTATTCCGCCGGCGGTCGTCGAAATGGCAGCACGACCCCCGTTTCCGGCGGCGCGCGGTCGACCTGCCGGTGCCAGATGACGGGCACCTCATTGGGCGATGGCAACTCCAGCGTCGTCTCCGGCAGCGGCTCTTCCTCCATTTCCCAGCTGTATCGGCGGCGCGGCGGTACCGGATCGGCGCGACGCCAGACGAAGCCGCTGACAATGCCGAACACCGCGCCCGACAAGTGGTACTCCCAGGACACGCCCATCTCCATTGGCAATACCGACATCAGCATGCCGCCGAAGAAGAAGAACGCGATCAGTGAAGCCGCGATAGCCGGGCGGTCGCGGCGCAGGACGCCGAGCGTGAACACCAGGAAGCCCAGCCCATGGGTTACCCCACTGGCGCCGATATGGAAGCCGCCCGTCGCGATCAGCCACGTGCCCAGGCCCGAGCCGACCCAGATCAGTGGCAATGCGCGCAAGCTGGCGCGCGGAAACACCGTGCCCGCCAGCGTGCCCAGGATCAGAACCGACAGCGAGTTTGCCGCCAGGTGCCCGATCGAGCCGTGCAACAAGGGCGCAGTCAGCACGCCCAACAAGCCGACGCCTGTCTGTGGCTGCAAGGTGTAGGGCTGCAGGTTCGGAATCAGGGGCTGCAGGAAGAAGATGGCGCCCAGCACCACCACCGCCAGCATCGACAGCGTCAGCGCGCGCTTGAAGCGCGCCAGCACGGCGGGTGCCTCGGTCAGCTCGGGATCGTAGTCGGGGAGCTGGTGGGTATCGGCCATGCGCTAGAGATGGGGCGGCCCCGCGCCAAGGCAAGGGCCGCCCGAACCGCGCTTCGTGGCGTCTTCAGCCGTTCAGATGGCTGCTTTGGGCTTTGGCGTAATCCACAGGCTGGCCAGCATCGCGATCGCAATCAGCGATGCGACCACGCCCAGGGACAGGAACACCGGAATCTTCACCCAGTCCACGATCAGCATCTTCGCGCCGATGAATACCAGCACCGCCGCCAGGCCGTAAGTCAGCAGGTGGAATTTCTCGACCATGCCGGCCAGCAGGAAGTACAGCGCGCGCAGCCCGAGTACCGCGAACACATTGGAGGTGAGCACGATGAACGGGTCGGTGGTGATGGCAAAGATCGCCGGGATGGAATCCACCGCGAAGATAACGTCGGTCACGCCGATCATCACCAGCACCACGAACAAGGGCGTATAGCGCCGGACGCCACCCTCGCTGATCCACAAAGCCTCGCCGTGAAAGCCGGGCGTCAACGGCAGGTGGCCTTGGATCCAGCGCAGGATCGGGTTGTTTCCCAGATCCTGTTCCTTGCCCGCCATCCATAGCATCTTGACGCCGGTCGCGAGCAGGAACAGGCCGAACACGTACAGCAGCCAATGGAACTTGGCGATCAACGCCGCACCGACGAAGATCAGGATAGCGCGCAGCACGATCGCACCCAGCACGCCGTACACCAGCACCCGCTGCTGCGATGCAGCCGGTACAGCGAAGTAGGTGAACAGCATCAGGAACACGAAGATGTTGTCCACCGCCAGCGCTTTTTCCACCAGGTAACCGGTGAGGAATTCGGTGGCCACCCGGGTCGCTTCGACTTCGGGCCCGGTTGTGCGCAGGTAGAACCACAGGCCGGCATTGAAGGCCAGGGCCAGGGTGATCCAGACCGCGCTCCAGATGAGGGCCTCGCGCTGGCGGATGCGGTGCGGGCCGTTGCTGCGCATGACCAACAGGTCCACGGCCAGGGCGACAAAGATGAAGACGGCAAAGCCCGTCCACATCAGGGGTGTTCCGATTGATTCCATTTTGTCCCTCTCCAGAAAGCAAAAGCCCCGCGACCAGGGCGCAGGGCTGCTTTTTGGACAGACCTTCGCCCCGGAGGACGAAGGTCTTGCTCGCAAGCGCTTGGGCTTGCCTTCCGGACCGGAGGGAGGGACTTGCCTGGGGCAAGACCGCCTCGTGTTGACGATCGCGGAAGCGGGAGCTACTCCCCTTCAGGCCCGAAATTAACATGGAAATGGCAACAAAGCGTGAAACGGGGGTGCCCCGGTACAATGGAGGCATGAGTGCTCCCGCCGAACTACCCGTCGTCCACCTGAAGATCGAACGCCGGTCCAACCACCCCTGGATCTTCCAGAAGATGGTGGACAAACCGGTCGCCAAGCCGCGCCCCGGCAGCATCGTGGACATCGTGGACAACACCGGGCACTGGGTAGGTCGGGGTTTCTACAACGGCCATTCCCGCATCGCCCTGCGCGTGTTGACCGAAGACTATGAAGAGGCCCTGGACGAGGCTTGGTTCGTGCGCAAGGTAGCCGAGGCGGTCAGCCTGCGCCGCGATGTCCTGGGCCTGGACGAGACGACCGACGCTTGGCGCGTCATCCACTCCGAGGGCGACGGCATCTCCGGCCTGGTGGTGGACCGCTACGGCGACCTGATCGTGGTCGAGTTCTTTTCCGCAGGCGCGTTCCGCCATCGCGAATGGATCTACGCAGCGCTGCGCGAAGCCTTCCCCGGTTGCCGCTTCTACAGCTTTGCCGAAGAACACGTGCAGAAGCAGGAAAGCTTCGACTTCCGTTCACCCGAACCACCCGAGCCCAGCGTCATCACCGAAAACGGCCTCAAGTTCCGCGCCAGTCCCGGCAGCGGGCACAAGACCGGTTTCTTCGCCGACCAGCGCGACAACCGCGAGTATTTGTCGCGCTTCACCAAAGACGCGCGCGTCCTCGACATCTGCTGCAACTCCGGCGGCTTCGCCATCTACGCCAAAGCGCGCGGCGGCGCCGGGGAAGTGATCGGCATCGACCTTGATGAAGAGATTCTCGAGATCGCGGCGAAGAATGCCTACCTCAACAATGCCAAAATCAAGTTCGTACAGTCGGACCTGTTCCCGTACCTGCGCGATGCCGCGGCGGCCGGCGAACAGTTCGACGTGGTCATCCTCGATCCGGCCAAGCTGACCCGCGATCGCGAGCAGGTGATCGCCGCGCTGAAGAAGTACAACGACATGAACAAGCTGGCGATGCAGGTGGTCAAGCCGGGCGGCATCCTGCTGACCTGTTCGTGTACCGGCTTGGTGAGTGAGGAGGAATTCCTCGACATGATCCGCCGCGCCGCGTTCTATGCCGGTCGCACGGTGCAGGTGCTGAAGGTTTCCGGCGCCGGCGGCGATCATCCGTTCATGGCGCATGTCAAGGAAAGCCGCTACCTCAAGGCGGCCTTCCTGCGCGTCCTGTAAGTTCCGCGCGCTGCGTTATCATCGGCATGATCCGAACCGTCGCGCTGCTGCTGTCCCTGCTGTTCGGCCAGGCGCATGCCCAGGGCGCCAAGCAGTCATCGCCAATCGACCTGCCCCCCTCGCAGCTGAAGCCGGGTGAGTTCATCTGGTCGCCGGAAGCGGTGCCGGCCGGGCCCCTGGTGATGGTGATCAGCCTCGACGAGCAGCGTGCCTACGTCTACCGCAACGGGCTGCGCATCGGCGTGAGCACGGTCAGTACCGGCAAGAAGGGTCATGAAACGCCCACCGGCGTGTTCACCATCCTGCAAAAGCGCAAGGACCACACGTCGAGCCTGTACGACGACGCGCCGATGCCCTTCATGCAACGGCTGACCTGGGCCGGCGTAGCATTGCACGCCGGCAGGCTGCCCGGTTACCCGGCTTCGCACGGCTGCGTGCGCCTGCCCTACGAGTTCGCGCGGCGCCTGTTTGACGTCACCAACTTCAGCATGACCGTCGTGGTGGCCTCGGAAGCACAACACGATTCCGAACTCGCCCATCCGGGCCTGTTTGCCCCGGGCGCCAAGCCCGTGCTCAACCGCCAGGACGTGGCCTCGTTGCCGTGGGCCCAGCCGCACCAGTGGCATCCGGAAAAATCGCCGCAGGGGCCATTGACGGTGCTCGTGAGCAGCGCCGACCAACGCGTGCTGGTGATACGCAACGGCGTGGAGATCGGTCGCGCCAGGATCAGCGTCGCGCCCGGCGTCGGCCTGTTTGGCACCCAGGCCTATGTGATGCTCGCCGGCACCGGCACCACGCCGAGCAACGTCGTTCCCGGCCGGCCGGCGCTGCGCTGGCAATCCATTCCCATGCCTGGTTATGAAGCCAGTGCGGGCGCCACTTTCGACAGCGAAGCCACCCGTCGCATCTCGGTGCCGCCGGAATTCGCCAAGCTGGTCTACGACGCACTGACGCCGGGCGCGACCGTCGTGTTGACCGACGCCGCGGTGCTGCCCAAGACCACCGGACAGGCGATGACGGTCATCACCGCCGACCAGGAAGATATCGACGGCGTGCAGGAATCCAGCGCGCCGCCTGTACCCTCGGTACCGCCCGCACAAGAGCGCCGCTGACGGCGTCAAGTGATGGAGTGCAACGTGAATTCACGCGCGATGCATGCAGATAAGCCTGCGGTGAATGCCTGCGGCGAATTCGACCTGCGTTGTGGATGTACTCATGCACGCGACCCTATCGTTGGCATCAACACCCACAGCGAAAGGAATCGCGACCATGCGCACCAGGCTTTGCGACGGATCCAGCAAGAAGCGCTTTCCCCTGCTTTTGGGTTCCCTGCTGTTGGCATCTGCGGCACTGTCGCCGGCCCTCGCTCAGGTGGCCAGTGATCCGTATCGCGCGGGCTTCGCCCCGGCGCTGGCAAGCGCAGACCTGGCGCAGTCGGAAGCCGCGGACCAACTTGAGCCCGGGGAGTTCGAGTGGTTGCCGACGGCGACGAAAGTCTCTGACGCGGAAGTGATGATCATCGTCAGCCTGCGCGACCAGCGTGCCTACGTGTATCGCGACGGCGAGCGCATCGCGATCAGCACGGTGAGTACTGGCAAGCGCGGCAAGGAAACGCCGACTGGCGTCTTCGAGATCCTGCAGAAAAAGAAGGTGCATCACTCCAACCTGTATGACGATGCGCCGATGCCGTTCATGCAGCGGCTCACGTGGGACGGCGTGGCCTTGCACGCCGGCCGCATTCCCGGCCACCCGGCCTCGCACGGTTGCATTCGCCTGCCCAAGCAATTCGCCAAGGAGCTGTACGAGGTGACCAAGCACGGCCAGACCGTGGTGGTTAGCGAGGACGGCTCGGTGGATGCGCTGGCGCGCGCTGGTCTTAGCGAGCACCTGGCCTTGCTGGTCGGCACGTCTTCGTCCCTGCGTGAGCTGGCCGAAGCGGTAGATGGCGAGCACGACTACGCGCCGAGCGGCAGCGCCATCGGTACCGGCAGCGCCACCCATGCGGCTGCTTTCAGCGAGTAATCCCGTTTGGGAAAATAGTTTAATCACACACTTGGCGATAGCTCGCGGGGCAACAAAAGCGGCCCCGCTTCATTTTCGTGCGCGGCAGTCCACGCCGCCCATCACTCAGAATCCTGTCGATCCGCTGAACGGGCAGCGACCAATCCACAGATTTGACAATATTCGCGTCCAGGTTCAGCTTCGGGCCATAAACGCTTGATTCCGCTGAAGGCTTTGTTAACCTCGCATCAGGTATCTTGCTCCCCCCTGAACGAGGATTCCCGCCGATGCGTTTGCGAGCTGCCTGTTTTGCCCTGTCCCTGCTCCCCGTGTTTTCGGCTGCTGCCGAAAGCAATGTGGCATCGCTCGCGAAACTGGCACCGGACGCCGACCCGCGCGTTATCTCTCTGGCCCTTGAGGCTCGGGAATGCGCGGCGCGTCAGTTCGGCCAGGCACCGTCGCCGCGACTGGCGGTCATCGATTACTCGATGCCATCGACCAAGCCGCGGCTGTGGGTGTTCGACCTGACCAGCAACACCCTGCTGTTCCACGAGGTGGTTGCGCACGGCCAAGGCACCGGCGAAAACATGGCACGCGCGTTCTCCAACAAGGACGGCAGCCACCAGACCAGCCTGGGCCTGTTCCGCACCGGCGACACCTACCAGGGCGGCAACGGCTACTCGCTGCGCATGGAAGGCCTGGAGCCGGGCACCAACGACGCCGCGATGTCGCGCGCGATCGTCATGCACGGCGCACCCTACGTGAACTTGAAGATGGCGCAGAAGCAAGGCCGCCTCGGCCGCAGCTGGGGATGCCCGGCGGTCCGCCCGGAAGTGGCGCGCCAGGTCATCGACAGCCTGAAGAGCGGGCAGATGATCTTCTCGTACTACCCGGACACGAACTGGCTGGCGAAGTCGCCTTTCATCCGTTGCCGCGACAAGCAGCAACTCGCCGGCGCAAGCACGAACTCGCGCGCGCTCGCAGCGCAGTAAATTCTCGGCCGAACACGCCCTTCCCCGACGTCGGCCCAATCAGGGCGGCACGTTGCCGGGTGAGAGCAAAATTGTTGCGCGGCGATTCGACGCTTTGGAATTGGCAAGAAGTTCCTTGGCCGGCTACCAGTTCGTGAGGACAGCAGGACTCAGTACGGATGGCTTGAGTCGGCGGGGGCCGATATTCATTTTCCCAAAATGGATGTCGGTACCGGACTGGCGATAAGCCTGACCGCTGGTCCGCATACCGCTTCTACCGGTACCGGTACAATGCAACCAACCCCGTAAAAGCGAGATACCCGTGGACGCTGCGGTAACTCCCGTGCGCCGCGCTGCGCTGGTTTTCATCTTCATCACCGTGCTGCTCGACATCCTGGCGTTCGGGATGATCATCCCGGTGCTACCGCACCTGATTGCGAGCTTCCTCGATGGCGACCTGTCGCGGGCCGCGGTGATGCATGGCCTGTTCGCGTCAAGCTTCATGGTCATGCAGTTCGTGTTCTCGCCGGTGCAGGGCGCATTGTCGGACCAGTTCGGGCGGCGGCCGTTGATCCTGTTGTCGAACCTGGGTCTGGGCTTGGACTTCATCCTGATGGCGGTGGCGCAGACCTTGCCGCTGTTGTTTATTGGCCGCGTGTTGTCGGGCATCACCTCGGCCAGTTTCAGCACGGCCAACGCCTATATCGCCGACGTCACGCCGCCGGAAAAACGCGCGGCCGCCTACGGCAAGCTGGGCATGGCCTTTGGCATCGGCTTCGTGCTGGCCCCGGCGATTGGCGGCTTGCTCGGCGACGTGAGCCCGCGCCTGCCGTTCTGGATTGCCGCCGGCCTGAGCCTGTCGAATTTCTGCTACGGCTATTTCGTGTTGCCCGAATCCCTGCCCAAGGATCGGCGCACGCCGTTTTCCTGGCGCCGCGCCAACCCGATCGCGTCCTTGCGTTTCCTGGCCCAGCATCCGGAAGTGTTCGCGTTGGCCGGCGCGGTGTTCCTGATGCAGATGGCGCACATCGTTTATCCCAGCACCTTCGTGTTGTATGCCGACTATCGTTTCGGCTGGGGCGTGAAGATGGTCGGCTACACGCTGGCTGGTGTCGGCGTGCTGTCGGCCATCGTGCAGGGCGGTTTGATCAGTCGATTCATCCGCGCCTTCGGCGAAAGGAAAACCTTGCTGATGGGCCTGGCCTTCGGCAGCGTCGGCTTCTTCCTGTATGGCCTCGCGCCCACCGGCGGCTGGTTCTGGCTGGCGATGCCGATCGCGGCCATGTGGGGCGTGTCCATGCCTGCGGCGCAGGCCTTGATGACGCGCCAGGTCGATCCGCATGAACAAGGCCGCTTGCAGGGCGCCATTGTCAGCCTGTCGAGCCTGGCCGGCATCGTCGGGCCGACCCTGTTCACCCGCGCCTTCGCCGAAGTCGCCGGCCGTGACCTGCACAGAGGTTGGGCCGGCGTCACCTTCTGGCTGGCGGCGGCCATGCTGATCGCGGCCGGCGTGATGGCCTGGCGCGCGACCCGCCCCGCCTGAGCCGCGCTTCGGTACGATGTCCGGACGGTGCGCCGCGCAAGCTCGCGCGGCGGTCCCGCCAGGAGTACCGCCATGGCCCAGCCACCCCCCGTTGTTTCCCAGGCCGATGCCGAAGCCGCCGTCCGCACCTTGCTGCAATGGGCCGGTGAAGATCCCGCGCGCGAAGGCTTGATCGACACCCCGGCGCGCGTGGCCCGTGCCTACAAGGACTGGTTCTCCGGTTATTCGCTGGACCCGGCCGATTACCTGCGCCGCACCTTCAAGGAAGTGGAGGGTTACGACGAACTGATCGTGTTGCGCGCGATCGAATTCGAAAGCCATTGCGAACACCATATGGC
>JBBRXD010000048.1:0-11856 GCA_038248775.1 Lysobacterales bacterium
GGCCTGGCGGCGGGGGTATATGACGACCCCTGCGTCTACCCGTTTGGCCACGGGGGCTGGCCGGCCGGGGCCGGGAAACACCAACACTTGTGGGTCGGGCCGGGCCCCCTATTGCTTCGGCCTCTACGCATTGGCGGCAAAGGCCGCTCCCACATTTGTGCTTGATTCCGGCACCATGCGTGCAAGCCCGGGTGGCGAAACTGGTATACGCATGGGACTTAAAATCCCCCGGCCGCAAGGCCATGCGGGTTCGACCCCCGCCCCGGGCACCAGTTATTTCCCATTGATGAAGTGGATTTCCTGACCGGCTGCTGGAGCAATGATGCTGCCATTGCGTTATTGGGCCTTTGCCACATGCCTGCTGCTGACCGCCCTGGCTTTGGTCGGCCTGGGTGTAGACCGCGGCTGGCTTTGGGCCGCGGTGGTGTTCGCCGGGCTGTCCCTGGTCGGACTGGTCGACCTGTTGCAGGAGCCGCATACCCTGCGCCGCAACTACCCGGTGATTGCACACCTGCGTTATTTCCTGGAAAGCCTGGGGCCTGAGTTTCGCCAGTACTTCATCGAGGCCGACCATGACGAGCGGCCGTTTTCACGGCAGCAGCGAGCGGTGGTTTATCAACGGGCAAAAAATGCCCTCGACAAGCGGCCGTTCGGCACCCAGCTCGATGTCTATGCCGACAAGTACGAATGGATCAACCACTCGATCATGCCGACGTCACTGCCATCGCATGATTTTCGGGTGGAGATCGGCGGCGACACGGCCCAGCCTTATTCTGCGAGTGTATTCAATATTTCAGCGATGAGTTTCGGCGCCTTGTCGGCCAATGCCATTCGCGCGCTGAACGACGGCGCACGGCAGGGTAATTTTTACCAGGACACCGGCGAGGGATCAATTTCACAGTATCACCTTGAAAACGGCGGCGATCTCGTCTGGGAGATTGGATCAGGATACTTCGGGTGTCGTGATGCCGAGGGTCGTTTCGACGAACGGACCTTCGTGGAAAATAGCAGTTCACCGCAGGTCCGGATGATCGAGGTCAAGCTGTCGCAAGGCGCCAAGCCCGGTCACGGTGGGGTGCTTCCCGGGGTTAAGGTTTCGCCAGAAATTTCTGCGGCACGTGGTGTGCCGGTCGGCGTTGATTGCGTTTCCCCGGCACGGCATTCGGAATTTTCCACGCCGATCGAGTTACTGCATTTTGTAGATAGACTGCGCAAACTTTCCGGAGGCAAGCCGACCGGCTTCAAGCTGGCAATCGGGCATCCCTGGGAGTGGTTCGCCATTGCCAAGGCGATGCGGGAGACCGGCATCCTGCCTGACTTCATCGTTGTGGATGGCGGTGAGGGAGGTACGGGCGCGGCGCCGCTGGAATTCACCGACCACGTTGGCGTCCCCCTCAGGGAAGCATTGTTGCTGGTCCACAATACCCTGGTTGGCCTGTCCCTTCGCCCGCACGTCCGCATCGGCGCCGCGGGCAAGATCATCACGGCCTTCGATATCGCGCGAACCATCGCGATGGGCGCTGACTGGTGCAACGCCGCCCGCGGTTACATGTTTGCACTGGGATGCATCCAGTCGATGAGTTGCCATACCGATCGCTGCCCGACGGGTGTCGCGACCCAGAACCAGGCGCGACAGCGTGCACTGGTGCCGGAAGACAAGGCCGCGCGCGTCCTTCGCTTTCACCAAAACACCTTGATGGCCCTGCGCGACTTGATCGCCGCGGCAGGTCTTGAGCATCCGGGGCAACTCGGACCGGAACACATCATCCGGCGCATCTCTTCGACCAAAGTCGCATCGCTTTCCATGTTGACGCCCTTCCTTGAGCCAGGCGCCTTGCTGCACGGCAAGCTGCCCGACCACCCGGTCTTCCAGGCTTTCTGGGATGAAGCCCGCAGCGATTCGTTCGATGCCCCGGCGCGCGCAATGGCGATGCGCGGCACAAAGCTCCGATAGCGGTCGCACGTTTTGTGACGCGTCGCCAGTTCGGGCTCGACCTCGGCGAAGGTTTTGGGGGTAGGCTGGGCGTGACTGAAACCCGATAGCGAGCGACGAGCGATTGGTCATCAAGGATCCCATCCTGGAGCGGACGCCAACCGGACTTTCTCCCCAGCAACAGATTTGGGATGCGATCCCGGATGCGTTGCTGGTGATCGACGGGGAAGGATTGGTGCGCTATGCCAATCCGGCCGTGGCCCGCATCTTCGGCCACGACACGGCGTCGTTGCTGGGTTGTCCACTGGAAAGCCTGCAGCCTGAGAGATTACGGCGTGCCCACGCGCGCGCTGCGCAGCGATATGCGCGTACCGGCAATCGCACCATGGACTGGGCACCGGTGGACACTGTAGGCCTGCATCGGGATGGGCACGAGATTCCCCTCGAGATAACCCTGTTCGACCTGGAAGTCGCGGGCGAACGCATGGTTGGCGGAATCATGCGCGATGCCTCCGGGCGACAGCGCGCCCAGGCAATGCAGGAAGCGCTTCGCAAGATTTCTGAGGCAGCGCATTCCGCGCCGGACCTGCAGGGACTATTCGGGCAGATCCATTCGATCATCAGTGAGTTGCTGCCCGCGCGCAATTTCTACGTCGCGCTGCATGACCCTGTTTCCGATCTCGTCAGCTTCCCCTATTGGGTGGACGAGATCGACCCGGTCCCGGAGCCCAAGCCCCTGGCGATTCGGCGTGGCCTGACTGACGTCGTGTTGCGTACGGGCGAACCGCTGCTGCTGTCGCGCGAGGACCACGGCAGCACGACCCATGCGGCCGAAGAGGTGGCGCTGATCGGGACCGAAGGCATCGACTGGCTCGGGATTCCCTTGAAGACGGCTCGCGGCACCATCGGCGTTCTGACGGTACAGACCTATTCGGGTTCTGCGCGCTATACCGAAAAGCACAAGCAACTCCTGCAATTCGTCTCCGACCAGGTGGCCGCAGCGGTGGAGCGCAAGCAGGCACAGCATTCGCAGTTACAGAGTGAGGAGCGATTCCGCAGCGTATTCGACCAGAGTCCGATCATCATCTGTCTGCTCAGCTATCCCGAGGGCCTGTTCCAGGAGATGAATGCGGCCGGTGTCGAGGCCTTCGGCTTCAGTCGCGAGGATGTGATGGGCAAGAGCTCGACCCAGCTGGATGTGTGGGTCGACCTTGCCGATCGCCAGCGTTACCTGGACCTGCTGCTGCGCGACGGATCGGTGCGCAACTTCGAAGCGCGCATGCGTCGCCGCAACGGCGACTTATTCACCGTGCTCTACAGCGGCAGCCTGTTGACCTTGGGCGATCGGGTTTACAGCCTCAATTCCCTGCAGGACATCAGCGAACGAAAGCTGGCCGAGGCATCGCTGCAGGAAAGCGAAGAACAGTTCAAGACCGCCTTCGAGCACTCTTCGATCGGAATGGCGCTGGTCGGAAGGGACGGCCGCTTCCTCAGGGTCAACGCCTGTCTGTGCAAGATCGTCGGCTACCGCGAGGACCAGTTGCTGCGTCGTACCTTCCAGGACATCACCCATCCCGATGACCTCCAGTCGGATCTCGAGCAGCTGCATCGGCTGCTGGCTGGCGAGATTCCAAGCTATTCCATGGAGAAGCGCTACTTCCATCGCGATGGCAGCGTGGTGCTGGTCAACCTGTCTGTTTCACTGGTGCGCGACAAGTTTGGCAATGCCAAGCACTTCATCTCGCAAATCGAGGACATCACCGAGCGCCGGCGGGCCAAGCAATGGCAGCACCATTACTCCGACACGCTCAGCCTGATCAACGATGAAGCGCCGACCGCGGTCGTGCTGGATTCTTTGGCGCGATTCGCCGAACGGCAGTCCGAAGGCCTGCTGTGCTCGATCCTGCTGTTGTCACACGACGGCAAGCGGCTGACCCACGGCTCCGCGACGAGCCTGCCTGCTTTCTATGTGCACGCCTTGGACGGCACGCCGATCGGACCGGACGTCGGTTCGTGCGGAGCGGCTGCCAGTTCAGGCAAGCTGGTGGTGGCCGAGGACCTGATGACAGATCCCAATTGGGAGCCCTGGCGCGAGCTCGCGTCGCGGGCAGGGTTGCGCGCCTGCTGGTCGCATCCCGTGCTTTCGGCCGACGGTCGCGTACTCGGGACTTTCGCCATCTATCGCGCCGAGCCGGGCGCGCCGAGCGCCCAGGATATCGAGCTTGTTCGTCGATCCGCTGGCCTTGCGGCCATCGCTTTGGAACGCGCGCAGCACCATGAGGACCGGCGCCTGGCCAAGGTCGTCTTCGAACAAAGCCTCGAAGGCATCATGGTGACCGATACCGAAGACCGGATACTCATGGTTAACCGGTCTTTCGAATTGCTCACCGGCTTCAGCGCCGCCGAGGTGATCGGGCAGACCCCCGATATCTTCGACCCCAGTCGGGAGGATGCCGCGAGCCGGTCGGCCCGACGCGACGCACTTGCCGCGGTAGGTCGATGGTCGGGCGAAGCCTGGGGAAGGAAGAGTGCGGGCGAGATCTATCCCATCGCGATGTCGGTCGCCACGGTTTGCGACGCTTCCGGCGCGCCCAGTCACTACATCAGCATCCTGGCGGACATCAGCGACCAGAAGATCCAGGCCGCCCGGATCGAACAGCTTGCCTTCTATGACTCCCTGACCGGGCTTCCGAATCGTGCCTTGTTCCTGGATCGGCTCGAACAGACGCTGGTTGCTTCCAAGCGCCACGGCGGGCAGGGCGCGATTTTGTTCCTTGATCTGGATCGCTTCAAGGAAATCAACGACAGCCTGGGCCACGCCGTCGGCGACATGGCGCTGGTGGAGGTGTCCCGCCGCTTCCAGACCGTAGCTCGCAAGGAAGAAACGCTGGCGCGGCTGGGTGGGGATGAGTTCGTGCTGATCGCGGAAAATGCGGACCACCAGACTGCCGTGCGCATTGCCACCCGACTGCAGCGTGCCTTGTCCGAACCACTCGACCTGATGGGCCAGCCCTACAGCGTCGGCGCAAGCATTGGCATCGCCTTCTATCCTGCCGACGGCAATACTTCGGAAGAACTGATCAAGCGCACCGACATCGCGATGTACGAGGCCAAGGCCGGTGGCGGCGGCTACCGCATGTACCAGACCGAGATGGGCATGGAGCTGGAAAAGCGCCTGAACATCGCCAAGCGATTGGGCCAAGCGATGGACGCGGGCCAATTGCAGTTGTATTACCAGCCACAGATCGACTTGGCCACTGAACGGGTGATCGGTGCGGAAGCCTTGCTGCGCTGGCAGGATTCCGTGCTCGGCTGGATCAGCCCAGCCGAATTCATTCCCATCGCCGAAGAGCGCGGGATGATGGGGCCGTTAGGGGATTGGGTCTTGCGCGAGGCCTGTCGCCAAGTGAATGCGTGGGCCGAGTCAGGCTTGCGCCTGGATGGACACCTCGCGATCAATGTCTCGGCCTTGCAGATGGAAGACCCGGACATCGTCGGGCGTTTGCTCGGGATCGTTTATGAGGCAGGCCTTTCGCCAGACCGCTTCGAACTCGAACTGACCGAGTCGAGCATGATGGTCGACCCCGAGCGCGCGGTGGAGGTGATGGAATTGCTCAGCGCCGCGGGCTTCGGCTTGTCGATCGATGATTTCGGAACGGGTTATTCCTCGCTGGCCTACCTCAAACGCTTCGCCGCCAACCAGATCAAGATCGACATCTCCTTCGTTCGCAACATGCTGACCGATGCCGACGACCACGCCATCGTGACAACGATCATCGCCATGGCGCGTAGCCTGGGCTTGCGCACCACCGCCGAAGGCGTCGAAGAAGCAGGGCAGGCGGCGGCCCTGCTGGCTTTAGGTTGCGACTTTGCCCAGGGCTATTTCTTTGGCCGGCCGGAATCGCCGAAAGCCTTCCAGGAAAAATGGCTGATGGCGCGGCCGCCTGCGCTGCCCGACGCCCTCGGTTGACCGTCCCGGCGCCGAACCGTAGAATTCCCCCTCTCTCCGGGCGGTTAGCTCAGCGGTAGAGCACTGCTTTCACACGGCAGGGGTCACAGGTTCAAGCCCTGTACCGCCCACCAAATAAATCAACGGCTTGGGCCGTTTTTTTGCCCGACTTTTTGGGAATCCCCTAAACGTCCAATCAAGGCGTAACTCGGAATAAAAAAGCGGCCCGGTTTTCCGGGCCGCTTTTCTTTTTCCTCACCCTACTTCCCAGTAGGATCA
The DNA here is from genome assembly GCA_038248775.1 of Lysobacterales bacterium. Taxonomy (GTDB): domain Bacteria; phylum Pseudomonadota; class Gammaproteobacteria; order Xanthomonadales; family Xanthomonadaceae; genus Arenimonas. The sequence continues at coordinate 6,162 of JBBRXD010000048.1, forward strand.
GCCAGCAATAGCTTTGGCATTATTGTGCGAGAGGCGCGGTGCATTTGAATACAGGGTAATTTTGCCGGCCATTATTCTTGCCCGGAATCATTGCCTTGACGCCCGCGGTTAAACTGGTAATACCGCCAGAGCTTCCTTCAGTACTGCCATCTGGGCAATGGGCGCTGATGGCACTGTCGGTGGCAGCCGCCACCGCCAACATATACGCTTCCCAATCCAATGTTCCCGTGCACACGGCATCCGGCGCTACGCCCGAACAGCTGTAGGAGTACAGGGTAGTCGGGTCGTTGCTCAAGTCAACTTCAAAATTGAAGGTGCCATCGCCTGAGCTGACCGGGTTATCACAGACCCAGTAATACGAGATGGCCGCATCCAGATCGCCGCCATACTTTGACCCGGAGGGGTTGGAGGCGTTGGTGTTGCTGTCCTCCCAGGTCGAGCTCGGATCAAAATTGCACTCGAATGTAGAGGGCTGAACCAGCGGGGTCTGGGGTTTCGGGTCGGCACTGACCGAACTGCTGAGTGCCAACACCAGAGCGGCGGCAATAATACTGACTGACTTTGTATTCATGGCCAATTTCCTTTTTGGGCGGGGGCCTTAAGGGAGTGACACAGGGTCACCGTGCGGATTCGACAAGTGGATGGGTAAACATCGCAACTGCCAGGGGAAATCCGTAGGGCTAACGTAGTACGAAATTACTAACCTGAACTTGAATCACGTCACAAAACAGCATCATTCAGGCAGTACTTTAGGCCTACTCGCTACAGTCTTCAACGACTACGGCCAGCTCCGGCACACTTTTCGATGTTGGCGCGACAAGGGTCGGGACGAAGCTGTCGACATCAAGGCTGTGGCAATGCTCCAAGCCTATTCGATCTGCTCCCGGGCGAACTCGCCATCGAGTTTTTCCATGGCGTCATGCGGCTTGAGCTTGGCCGCTTTTTCGTAGGCATTGGCTGCGGCCGTCTCCTTCTTGTCGCCATGCAGCAAGAGCAGCAGGTTGGCTTGCTCGACGTGCGCGATGGGCGAATCGGGCGTCAACTTCAATGCCTGCGCGATGTGCTTGTCTGCCTCGCTCGCCTTCGCGCCGTAGGTCATTCCACCGATCAGCGCGCCGATCTTACCGATGATCTCGGCGTGGTAGATGGCCATCGCGGTATGCGCCTCGGCATGCTTCGGGTCGAGGGCAAGAGTTTTGTCGAGGCTTGAGCGCACCTTTCCAGCCAGTCCCATCTTCAAGGCCTTGGCCACGCTGATTCGCTGGCTGTAGCGGCCCAGTGCAAACGCGTGGCGATAATGAGAGTTCGCCTCGTCGGGGAGGGCGGCGATGGCAGCCTCGGCGAGTTCGACAGCCTGGTTGAAGCGCGCCAACTGTTCGTCTTGGTCCTCGACCAGGTAGGTTGCGTGGATCCCGAGGGCTTTGATCGCCACCGATGCGCCTACCGGACCCAGCGGCTCGCTGATTTCGAAGGCCTGCTGGAATTCGCCTTGGTGGAATGCCCGCCAGGCCGACTGTAGCTGGGAAGAAAGCGCTTCTGCATCAATGCCCTTTGGCACTTTCTTACCGGCTGACTTTAACAAGGCGCCGGCGCGCTTTGCATCAGGGAAGGGTTCGCCATCGCCCGCGTGCAAGACCGGCCAGGCCTTTTTGAGCTTGTCGCCGGCAAGGTCAAAGGCCTTGGTGTCGTGCGGAAACTTTGCCCATCCACGCTTTCGGGTAGCCATTCCAATTCCCCTCGAATTTTGCCGAGGATGTCCCGACTGCTCGTTTCATGCAAGCGTTTCAAACAGTAGTGTGAAAACTCCACCGCCAAGGCGAACACTTGCTCCTGCCTATCCCGGCCAATCAATGGCCCCATCCATCCAACCGAGGTGTCCCATGGCCCGAAATACCCAGAAGCGCACGACCACCACTGCCAGCCGCACTTTCCAGCCGCAGGATTTTCTGCTCGCCGGCATCGGCGCGTTCTCGCTCGGCCGCAAGCAGATTGCCAGCGCCTACGTCAGCGGATTCGACGGCGTGGTCGACGGCGTAGTCGACTTGACCGATCGCACCCAGGAAGCCGTCCAGGCGGCCACCAGCACCCTGGGCCAGCAGGTCGCCGAAATCCAGAAGCGCGCAGTTTCCTTGCGCAAGCAGCTTGAGAAGAAAGTCGAAGGCATCCGCAAGCAGGCCAAAACAAGCCTGACCCCGGTGCTTGCCCGCTTCGGCGTAAAGCTCGCCCCGCAGCGCCGCAAGGCGACGCGCACCACCACGGCCACCAAGCGCGCCCGCCGGGCAGCCTGATACAAGCCTTGATTTCGGGTCCGGCCGAGTGCGGTCGGACCCGTTTTTAGCTAGCCGCGCACCTTGCCCGCGGCCTCGAAAGCAGCCAACTGCGCGGGCGTTGCCTCCGGCTGGAACTTCGACTTCCATTCAGTGAACGGCATGCCGTAGATCGCCAGCCGGGCTTCGTCCTTGTCCATCGGACGGCCTGACGCTTCCGCCGCTTCGCGATACCAATCAGCAAGACAGTTCCGGCAGAAGCCGGCCAGGGTCATCAGGTCGATGTTCTGCACGTCCTTGCGCGTGTCCAGGTGCTGGAGCAAGCGTCGGAAAGCTGCGGCCTGCAATTCGATTTCATCGTTCATATGGCGAGGTGGGGACTGCATCGGGGATAATGGTGCGTGGGTTGTCGTCGTGGGGAACGCCGGTGGCCTGTATTGTGCTTCACGGCCAGCACGCGATGCACGCATCCCCAGCCCAAGGAGTTCAATGACCGCCCGCATCCTCGACGGCAAGCGAGTTGCCGATGCCCTGCTCGATGACCTGGCCAAGCGCGTGCAGGCTCGGGTGGCTGCGGGCAAGCGACGCCCGGGGCTGGCCGTCGTGCTGGTTGGCGAAGATCCTGCGTCCGCGGTTTATGTGCGCAACAAACGTCGTGCCTGTCGCAAGGTCGGCATCGAAACCCACGACTTCGATCTTCCTGCCAGCACCGGACAGGCGGAGCTCGCGACGCTGGTGGACCGCCTGAACGCCGACCCGAACATCCACGGCATCCTCGTGCAATTGCCGCTGCCCGGCCTGCGCGACGCCAGCGACCTGATCCATCGCATAGACCCGATGAAGGACGTGGACGGCTTCCATCCGGAAAACGTTGGCCACCTTGCGCTGCGCCAGTTCGGCTTGCGGCCCTGTACGCCGCGTGGCATCACGACCTTGCTTGCCTATACCGATCGGCCGGTACGCGGCGCGACCGCAGTCATCGTCGGCGTCAGTAACCATGTTGGCAGGCCGATGGCGCTCGAATTGCTGATCGCCGGATGCACGACCATTTCCTGTCACAAGTTCACCCCGCGCGATGTCCTGGAGGCCCAGGTTCGCCAGGCGGACATTCTGGTGGTTGCGGTCGGGCGGCCGGAACTGATTCCCGGTGAATGGGTCAAACCCGGTGCCGTCGTGATCGACGTGGGGATAAACCGGATGGATGACGGCAGGCTGGTTGGTGACGTCGGATTCGAGGCTGCAGCGCAGCGCGCCAGCTGGATCACGCCGGTGCCGGGCGGCGTCGGGCCGATGACGGTGGCAACGCTGATGCAGAACACGCTCGAGGCCGCCGATGCTGCTGACGCCGCTTCGACATGAGCGCGTGGGATAATCGCGCCCGATGAAAACCAGATTCAAATTCCTGTTGGTTACGGTCACCCTGGTGCTGGCCGGTTGCGCATCGGTCGTTCGCAATGCGAGCGATGCCTTTTCGCGGAATCTGGGCGCCGCCGTACTCGACAGCGAGGATCCGGCCACCGTTCGCGATGGGTTGCCTGCCTATCTGCTGCTGCTCGACAGCCTGGTCGCCGGCCAGAAACCCGGCGAACAAGGGAATGCCCCGCTGTTGTTGGCGGCGGCGAAATTGAATGGTGCTTATGCAGGCAATTTCACCGGGGACGACAAGCTGCGGGCGCGACGCTTGTCCGACAAGTCTTTCCGATACGCGCGCGCCGCCACCTGCCTGCAAGACGCGCCCCTGTGCAAGGCGCTGGAGGGCGGCCCGGAGCAATTCGCCGCCGTGGTCGCCACCGACACGAAGGTCGAGTTGATGTACGTGCTTGCCTCGAGCTGGGCCGGCTACCTGCAGGCCAATTCGGAAGAGTGGGGTGCCATCGCGGACTTGCCAAAGATCCAGAGCCTGCTCGAACGCGTCGTGCAACTCGATGCCAACCACGACCAGGGCCAAGCCTGGGTTTACCTGGGCGTGCTCAATTCACTGCGTCCCGAGGCCATCGGTGGCAAGCCGGAGCTAGGACGGCAGTCGTTCGAAAAGGCGATCGCGATCTCCGGTGGCCGCAATTTGTATGCCAAAACGTTATTCGCTGAGTTCTATGCGCGACTGGTGTTCGACCAGGCGCTGCACGATCGCCTGTTGAATGAAGTGCTGGCCGCCGATCCCCGGGCGTCCGGCCTGACCCTCACCAATACCCTGGCGCAAGACCGCGCCCGGAAACTGCTGGAAAGCGGCAAGGATTATTTCTGATGAAGCGCATCACCCGTCAACTGTTGCTTCCACTCCTGCTGTTGCTCGCGCTTCCCGCCAGCGCCCAGCAAGTGATCAAGATCGCCACCATCGCCCCCGAGGGCTCGTCCTGGATGCGCGAACTGCGCGCTGCTGCCGCTGAAGTCCAGACCGGCGCGCAGGGCAGGGTGCAGGTGAAGTTCTATCCGGGCGGCGTGATGGGTTCGGATTCGGTGGTGCTGCGCAAGATGCGCTTGGGCCAGTTGCAGGGCGGCGTGCTGACCTCGAGTGAGATCGCCATTCTCTACCCGGATGCCGCCATCTACAGCCTGCCTTTCCAGTTCGACGGTTGGGCCCAGCTGGAAAAGGCGCGGCCCCAGGTAGATCCGCTGCTGGCGCGCGGCTTCGAGGCCAAGGGCTTCAAGATGCTGACGGCCGCGAACGTCGGCTTCGCCTACCTGATGAGCACGCGTCCGCTGCGCAGCAAGGCGGACATGGCATCGACGAAGTTGTGGATTCCCCAGAACGACGAAATTGCCGAGCGCACTTTCAAGCTCGGCGGCGTCAGCCCGATCCTGTTGCCGCTGGGCGATGTGTTCACCAGCCTGCAGACGGGACTGGTGGATACCGTGGCCAACACGCCGTCCGGCGCGGTGGCGCTGCAGTGGCACGGCAAGCTTCGGACCATGCTCGACTTGCCGCTGTCGTTCGTGGTGGGCTTTGTCGTCATGGACCTGAAGGCTTGGCAGAAACTCAGCCCTGCCGATCAAGCCATACTCTCCACTGCATTCCGCAATGCAGGCCAGCGCGTGGATGCCAACATCAAACGCGATGACGCCGCTGCCCTTGCCGCGATGAAGAAACAGGGACTCGTGGTTACGACGCTCGACGCCGCCGAAGCGGCCCGTTGGCGCCAGATTGGCGCGCAGGTCACGCGCGACATGGAAGCGGCGCAGCGCATTTCTACGCCGATGCTGGCGGCATTGCGCAAGGCCAACGCCGGGGCTCGCTGATGCCAGGTCGGCTGCTACGCGGATTGCACCGCGCCGAAGACTTCCTGCTTGCCAGCTTGCTTGGCGCCTTGCTGGTGCTGGCGCTGGTGCAGATTGGCCTGCGCGTCTTTTTTGGCACGGGCCTGGAGTGGGCTGAGCCGGTCGGGCGAATCGGCGTCCTGTGGTTGGCCCTGCTCGGTGCGATGGGTGCA
>JBBRXD010000049.1:0-11832 GCA_038248775.1 Lysobacterales bacterium
ATATAGACTGAAGCGGCCGGCGGCTGCAGCGCGCGGCCGTCAACCTCAACCACGTCGCCCTCCTGCACCTGGGTGCCAAGCGTCGCGGCGGCACCATTGATGGTAACCCGGCCTTGCTCGATCCACTGGTCGGCCTGCCGGCGCGAGCAAACACCCGTTTCGCTGATGTACTTGTTCAGTCGCATCGCGCGGCTCAGCCGAAACCGAAGTCAGTCTCGACGTCCAGGGTGACGTGCAAGTTGTTCGCGCACTCGCGGGCGATGGCACGCGCCTGCTCGACGGTTTCTGCGCGGGCCAGCGTCACTGCGACGCGCCGATGCCCATCCACCCAAGGTTTGCCGAACAAGCGCAGTGCCGTGTCCGGATGGGCCAGCGCTGCATCCACATTTGAAAAGCGCGGCACGCCACGGCCATGCGCGAGCACCGCGCAGGATGCGGAAGGCCCGTTGCTGCGGATAACCGGGATGGGAAGTCCGAGGATGGCGCGCGCATGCAGCGCGAATTCGCTCAGTTCCTGGGACACCAGCGTTACCAGTCCCGTGTCGTGCGGCCGCGGCGACACTTCGGAAAACCACACATCATCGCCACGCACGAACAACTCCACGCCGAACAGTCCCCAGCCCCCGAGGTCGTCGGTAATTGTCCTCGCGATCGCTTGCGATCGTTGCAGTGCCCGCGGCGACATCGGCTGCGGCATCCAGCTTTCGCGATAGTCGCCATCCACCTGCAGGTGGCCGACCGGTTCACAGAAGCTGGTGCCATCCCGATGTCGCACCGTCAGCAGGGTTATTTCATAATCGAAGGCGACGAAGCCCTCGACGATCACGCGGCCCTGCCCGGCGCGGCCGCCCGATTGTGCATGGTCCCAGGCGGCATCCACCTCGTCCGGGGCACGCAAGGTGCTTTGTCCCTTGCCTGATGACGACATCACCGGCTTCACAACGCAGGGAAGGCCGATCGCATCAACAGCAGCGCGATAGTCTTCCAGCGTGTCGACGAATCGATAGGGCGACGTCGGCAGCCCCAGCGTCTCCGCTGCCAGCCGTCGGATTCCCTCGCGGTCCATCGTCAGTCGCGCGGCGCGCGCGGTAGGTATCACTCGCTGTCCCTTGTCACGTTCCAGCTCGACCAGGGTCTGGGTATGGATTGCTTCGATCTCCGGCACCACCAGGGTCGGCTTCTCGTGCGCGATCAGGTCACGCAGGGCCGCGGGATCGAGCATGTTGAGGGTGTGGCAACGATGCGCAACCTGCATCGCGGGTGCGTCGTCGTAGCGGTCCGCGGCAATAACCTCGACGCCGAGTCGCTGCAGTTCGATGGCCATCTCCTTTCCCAGTTCACCTGAACCGAGCAGCAGCACGCGCGTCGCACCGGGGCTGAGCGGTGTTCCCAAGGTGACGGCGTCAGTCTTGCTCATGTCAGTTCAGGTCGGATGGATCAGGACGCATTGTAGCGGGAGGGTTCAAGCTGGCGGCCCTTTCTGTCATTGTCAGGGGCCCCATGCCGATTTACGATTCGAATGCGAAGCCTGCTCCTCCTGATCGCGCTGATGGCCGCCATCGAACCCGCCAGCCGATGGTCGCGCGCCGAATACGCCGGTGTGCTCTCCGACCCCAGCCTCGATGAGGTCAGCGGCCTGGCTGCGTCACACGTGCATCCAGGCATCTACTGGGCGCATAACGACGGCGGCAACGGTTCCAAGCTCATCGCCATACGCGCCGACGGCACGCCCGTGGCCACCCTGCTGGTACAAGGCGCGGAAAATATCGACTGGGAAGACATCGACAGCTTCGAACTCGATGGCAAGCACTATCTTATGGTGGCCGATACCGGCGACAACGGCGGCATTCGCAAGACGCTGAACCTGATCGTGTTCGAAGAACCGACCAGGCTCAAGGACGGCGACAGCATCCGTCCCGCCTGGACGATTCCCTTTCGCTGGCCCGATGGCGCCCGCGATTGCGAGGCGACGGCGGTGGATGCCGCGGCCGGCGAAGTCCTGCTGATCTCAAAGAAACGCGTGCCGCCGGAACTGTTCCGCGTCCCGCTTCGCGCCAGCGAAGGACTCAAGACCGCTGAACTGGTCACCACGCTCAGCGGAATCTCGCAGCCCAGCGAAGCAGACCTTAAAAGGAATCCCGTGTACGGGCGTTATCGGTCGCAGGTCAGTGGCGCCGACCTCAGTCCGAATGGACGGGTGCTGGCGGTTCTCAATTACCACTCGATCTACTTGTATGTGCGCTTGCCCAACCAGGAATGGGGCTCTGCGCTGCAGGCTCAGCCGGGCCGGTTGGTCTTTCCCTGGCTGCCCCAGGCGGAGGGAATCGCCTTCTCGAGCGACGGGCGCAGCCTGCTGATTGCCAGCGAAACACGGCCCTCGCCTCTTTTAATCTTCCGAATTGTCAAATAAGCGGTTGATTTTTAAAGGCTAAAACTCTTTCGACTGAATATTGAATAAACGATATCTTTTAGATATCATATTCACGACCTCAGGAGAGCGCCATGAAAGAAGCACCCGTCAAATCCCTCGCCGGCATTCCGACCCTTCTTGGTCTGATCGCCATTATTGCCGCCTGTGTCTATGCAGTGATCCAGGGCGTCCAACAAGCCAGTCCCGCGCTGATTGTCACCGGACTGGTGGTGTCGGTCGTCGCCTTGCTGTTCCTGTTCGGTTTCTACATGGTCGAGCCCAATCAGGCAGCCGTGCTGAGCCTGTTCGGCAAGTACATCGGCACCAGCAAGGACCAGGGTCTGCGCTGGAACAATCCCTTCTATACCGCGCGCAAGATTTCACTTCGCACGCGCAACTTCGAGAGCGGCAAACTCAAGGTCAACGACCTGGACGGCAGCCCGATCGAAATCGCCTCGGTGGTGGTATGGCAGGTGGTCGATTCCGCCGAAGCCGTTTACAACGTGGACGACTACGAAAGCTTCGTGCACATCCAGTCTGAATCCGCACTTCGTGCCATGGCCACCAGCTACCCCTACGACCAGCATGAGGAAGGCAAGGTCTCGCTGCGCAGCCACGCCTCGGACATTTCAAAGCACCTCACCGAGGAAATCCAGGAACGGCTCGCGTTGGCCGGTGTCAACGTGATCGAGGCGCGCATCAGCCACCTGGCCTACGCGCCCGAAATCGCCCAGGCCATGCTGCAGCGGCAACAGGCCGGCGCCATCATCGCCGCACGCACGCGCATCGTCGAGGGCGCCGTCAGTATGGTCGAGATGGCACTGAGCGAACTGTCCAAGCGAAACGTCGTGGACCTCGATCCCGAGCGTCGTGCCGCGATGGTCAGCAACCTGCTGGTCGTGCTGTGCGGCGAACGGGGAACCCAGCCGATCGTTAACGCCGGCTCGATCTACTGAGTCGGCGTGAGCCAGAAAAAAGCCTATCCGCTGCGCATCAACGCCGACGTGCTGGACGCTGTCCAGCACTGGGCCGACGATGAGTTGCGCTCGGTAAACGCGCAGATCGAATATCTCCTGCGCGACGCCCTGCGCCGCACCGGCCGGCTGAAGACACCCGACGCCGGGGTCGCCATGGGGGTCGATGATGACTGAGCTGGATTTCCCGATTATCGCGCCGGAAAAGTGGGCGAACCTGGTGCCCCTGCTGATCGGCGTGGTCGCGCCGATCGGCGCGGTGCTGGCGCTCAGCCTGGCAAAGCCCCAGCCGGGCGAATGGCCGATCATCATACTGGCCCTTGCGATAATGCCCCTGATGGCAGGGCTGCTGGCCTGGTCGATGCACCACCGCTCGGTCACGCTGTCGCCGGGCGGCATGCGCATTCGAGGCCTGCCCTGGGCGCGCATCGTGCCCTTCGACGACCTGGACATCGCAAACGTTCGCATCGTCAACCTCGAAGACCAGCGCAGCATTCGTCCCGGATTCAAGATTGTCGGTGCGAGCCTGCCAGGATTTCGCTCCGGCTGGTTTCGCCTGCACGATGCCCGTCGCGCCTATGTCTTGCTCACTGACTGGCGACGCACGATTGAATTGCCACGCAAGGATGGTCGCGTTTACCTGTTCAGCCTCCAGCGGCCCGAGTCCTTCATCGATGCGCTGGGCAAACTGACGCGCTAAGCTTGGCCCATGCACCCGGCCCAGTGGCGACTGATCAACGCCGAACACCTTGAAGCAATGCCTGCCGCGCTCGCCACGGCTCGCGGCAATTGGACTGCCCGCACGCTGGCGCAGTCGGACTGGCTGGTGCGACGCAAGTCTGACGGACGCTTCCTTGCGGTGCGCAGCGGCGACAAGTTGCGCGAGCTGCATCGGGACGCCCTGCCCCGCTGGTTGTTCGCCGACCTGGCTGCGCTTGCCGAAGCTGACGCGAGCCCCGGCCATCTTCGTCCCTTGTCCGGGCTGCGCGAGCGGCTGCATGCGCTCGGCCTTGCCGATGACTACGGCGAGCGCACGGGCCTGTCGCTGGTCGCCGAACCCACCGTGCTCGACTATGCCGGGCGCGATCGCTATTCACGGCCGCTGTGGCTGGGGGAAACCGCTGCGCGGCAATGGCGCGCGATGCGTACGGCAGCGGCCAGCGACGGCGTAGTGCTCGAGGCCATCTCGGGTTATCGCAGCCATGATTACCAGTTGGGCATTTTCCGGCGAAAGTTGGCGCGCGGGCAGACCATCGAACAGATCCTCAACGTCAATGCGGCGCCGGGCTACAGCGAACACCATGGCGGCGATGCCCTCGACATCAGCACGCCCGGCGAACCGGCAGCGGAAGAAAGTTTCGAAGCCACGCCGGCATTCGCATGGCTGGGCCAGAACGCCGCGGACTTCGGCTTCCACATGAGCTATCCGCGCGAAAATCCACACGGCATCGTTTACGAGCCCTGGCACTGGTGCCAGGCCGCGGACTAAGCCCCTAGTCCTGCGACCGTCGGATCTTCTTCGCCGGCATCAAAGGCGCCTTCGGTTTTTCAACCACCTGCGAATCGGCAATCCGCCACAGGTACAGTCCCGCCAGGGTGCGATACGGCCCCCATTTTCCACCGCGCTCGGCGAGCTCCCTCGGCTTTGGCATTTCATCGAGTTTGTCCAGGACCTGCGCGCCCTTGCGAACGCCCAGGTCGTCCACCGGCAGGATGTCGGGGCGACCGAGCCGGAACATGAGCATCATCTCCACCGTCCAGCGACCGATGCCACGGACGGCCGTCAGTCGTTCGATGATTTCCTCGTGGTGCAGGCCAAGCAGTTCGCGTGAGGTCGGCAGTTCGCCGCGGCTCGCGCGCAGGCTGAGGTCGCGCAGCGCAAGCGTCTTGTTTCCCGAAACGCCGCAGGCACGCAAGGCGATGTCGTCGATGCGCGCGAATGCCTCGGGCGTCAGCGACTTGGACCCCGTCGCGGTCTCTACCCGACCGACGATGGTGGCTGCGGCCTTGCCTGAAAGTTGTTGGTAAAGGATCGATCGCGCCAGGGAATCGACGGTGTCAAAGGGCTTGCGCCAGCCCGTGGTTTCCAGCGGGCCGATACGCTCGATCCAACGGCCGAGCTTGCGGTCGCGCTTGCCCAGGTGCGCGGCGGCGAGGTCAACATCAAAGCCACGGGGGAATCGTGCCATCGGGTCAGCCTCGGGGCGAGCGCCACAGATCAACAGCCAGCACCAGCCAGCCAAGGATCAGCAGGCTGCCACCCAGCGGCGCAGTGGGCGCGCGTGTTCCCATGAAAGCGGCGAAGCAAAGCCCGCCGCAGAACCCCGCGACGCCGAGCAGGAACAACGCCTTGGAAATGAACGCAATGCGCGAATGACGTCCTGCGATCAGGATCAGTGCGAGCCCGTGGCCGAAAGCGAATGCGGCAGCCAGCCCGAGCCGCGATGCCTGCCCAGGCAATGCCGCGTGGCTCGCATAGGCAGCCAGGGCAACCGACGCGGCACACATCAGCGCGGCCATCGCGGAAATCCAGTCGCGCCTCATGGCTTGGGTGGTCCGGCGAGGATTTGCCCATGGGTCAGCATAAGGTTGCTGGCGACCGGATCGGCGAGCAAAAAACGCCGGCCCGTGAATGACTTGTTGAACGCCGCGACACGCGCCTCGAGGGTGGCGGCCGACGCGGCATTGGTTGCCGACACTTTCGCCCAGCTTTGCGACGTAGCCCGATCCATCCCGGCCTTGATGCGAATCCACAACTGCTCGCCCTCGCGAAAGGCCTGCACCTGCAACAACAGTCCCTCCACCGTCGCATAGTCGAGCGTACGCATCGCTGGCGTCTCGCCAGCATCGGCGGCAAGGTCCTCGAAATGGAGTTGGTCCAGCGCGCTGGCGACCACATCACCCTGGTAGGAGTCGCGCATCGCCGCCGCGGGCGCATCGTCAAGGCGGAAACGATCCTCGCGATGGCTGAGCGACAACGTTTTTTCACCCACGCCGGAAATCCGGACCCGCGCGACTCGCGCCAGGGGAACATCAACCAGTTTCCGGTCGAGCCAGACCAGGGGATCGGGATCGAAGTAGACCGGCAGGTCGGATAGCCATGCACCCGGTTCATCGTCCACGCGAACGTAGTAGCCATCAAGGCGCGGATGCTCATTGCCAATCAACAGGCGCGAGCGAACTCCCTTACCCGAAATGGTCAACTCCGCGCCGGTGGCATCGACCGAAACAATGGGTTCCACGCCGAGGCGCGAATACAACTTGGCATCGGACGTCTTGGCTTCCATGCGCCGCGCCTGCGACAGCACGAACAGGTACTGGCTGATGCGACCCGCGTCGGCCGGCCAGCCGTTTCGCTCTGCCACGTGCCAAATTGCATCGCGACGTTGAAGCGAGACCAGTGCGCGATTACCGGCACCGCGAAGCTGCATTGCGTCCACGTCCGCTTGCGCCTTGTCGAGGTCGGGCAAGAGTTTTGCCTTTTCAGTGCTCGCGGTTTCGCCGCCGCAGGCGCCAAGCACGAGCCAGGCGAACGCCAGGCAAGCCAGGCGCGCCGCGCGTACCGGGCGACTATCGGGAAGCATCACGCCGCTGCAGCATCCGGCGCAACGCCAGCAGCAACACGGCCAGCAGCACCAGCCCCGGCACGGCCAGGATATTGACCACCTTCACCCGCACGCCGATCGCTTCGATGTCTGCGTTCAATTGGTGCTGCACGTCGCGCAATTGCTTTCGGGTGCGCAGTTTCTGCTGCTGGAATTCCAGCAGCTGCGCCTGTTGTTCGCGACTGAGCGACTGCGCCTGGCCAGTCGCGGTGATGGGCTGCAACTTGCTCAGCTTCTGTTCGAGGCCGTCGAGGTCGAGCTGCAGTTTCTTTTCCTTGGCCTGGTAGCGCACTTCGGCACGACGGCGCACGCCATCGATACGATCGAAGGGCCGGTCGGAGGTCGGCCGAGTGCGCACTTCGATCAGGTCGTCGTTGCCAACCAGGTTGTCCACCGCGTTGTAGACGAAGTCAGCATTGTTGGCGAAGGGGTTGAGTATCTGTTGCCCCAGGAAATCCTGCGCCTGCACCCACAGCTTGTCACTGAGGATGTCGGTGTCGGCAACCACCAAGATATTTGCCGGCTTTACGCTGGCGCCAAGATGGCCCGGGCCGGCGCGGTCGGGGAAGGCGGACTTCAAACCGCCGCGCAGCCGACCGGCCAGGACGTGCGGGCCACTGCCGTCCACCTTGAAGTTATCCGCCAGCGAGCCGGGGTCGCCCTGCGCCGCACGAACCGCTTCGGGCGTGGACAACATGGTGACCGATGAACTCTGCAGCAGGGCCTCGAGCTTCGCAGTCGCGCCCGGAGCCAGCGACAGGCTGCCCGCGCTGGACAGGTTCACTGATTCCAGGTCCGCGGTGATCACGTCGTCCTGGTTCATCGATTCTTTCTTCAATCCGATGATGCCCACGTGCCGCACCGGCGCCTGGCCCGGATCGGGCTGGAAGCGCATGGCATTCTCGGCATCCAGGACGATCTTGCCCGGGTCGTAGACGAGTCCCCAGGCGCGGAACAGGTTGGCCAGGTCGGATGTGCGCGACTGCGCCGACTGGGTCGGATCAAACAGGCTGCCAGCCGGATCCGACTCCGCCTCCGGGTCCACGAATACCAGCAGGTTACCGCCACGCAGCACGTACTGGTCAATCGCGTATTCGGTATCGGCAGGCAGCGCCTTCGGATGCACCACCATCAACAGGCTGACATCGTCGCCGATGGAGGTGGGATTGGCCTGCAAGCGGCGGATGTCGAAGAACTCCGAAAGCTGCCGGTCCATCACCCAGCCCGGCGTCGGCTGGCCGCTTAGCGGATCGATACCAGGGGCGATCGGCAAGTCGCTGAGCATCGCCAGCACCGGCTTGCTGGTCGCGCTGAGCGAAGAAATCATCTTCGCCACGTCGTATTCCAGGAACGTTTCCTTGCCCGGCTGGATGAAGGGCATCGCCGTCTCGCCGTCGGTGCTGTTGCTCGCCACCAGACCGAAGTACAACTTGTCGCCCGACTCACCCAGGGGTACGCCTTGCAAGCCGTAGGCCGTGGCCCGATCTTCCGCGTCGGAGAAAGGCTCCGGCTCGATCACCCGCAAGCTGATCGAGCCCTTCGATCGCGCGGCGACTTCTTCCAGCAATTCTCGAACGCGTTGGGCGAACACCCGGAACTGCGGCTGCGACTGCGCGGCCTTTTCCGAGTAGAACAGCTCAAGCGTAATCGGCTCGGGAACACGGCCAATGATGCGCAAGGTGCCGGCGGACAGTGTGTACTGAGCGTGCTCGGTAAGGTCCACGCGGGCGCCGCGCAGCAGCAGGTTGGACAGCGCGACCAGCGCAACGAAGGCAATCGCCAGCACTGGCAGTGCGAACAAGAGCGTGCGGCGTCCTGGTCGCTTCATCAGTCGGCCTTCTTGATCTCGATCACCAGCACCGTGGCCAACAGCCACGCGGCGATCGTCAACACGAAATACAGCAGGTCACGCAGGTCGAGTACGCCGCGCGTGATGGCCTGGAAATGGGTAAGGAAGCTCAGGCTGCTGACAGCGTCCACGGTAGCTTGCGGCAGCACGGCCTGAAGCGGTCCCAGCACCAGCGGGAACCCGGCCAGCAGGAATAACAGACTGACCAGCACGATCAGGATGAAGGCCACCACCGAACTGCGCGACAGCGCTGACAGGCAACTGCCAATGGCGAGGAAACCGCCGGCCATAAGCAGGCTGCCGAGATAGCTGGCGACGATCACGCCATTGTCGGGGTCCCCGAGCCAGTTGACGGTGATCCACAAGGGGAAAGTCAGCGCCAGCGCCAGCGCGACGAACGACCAGGCCGCGAGGAATTTTCCCAGCACCGCCTGCCAAAGGCTGACTGGCTGGGTCAACAACAATTCGATCGTGCCGGTCTTTCGCTCTTCCGCCCAAAGACCCATCGCCACCGGAGGTACCAGCAGCAGGTACAGCCAGGGGTGGAAGCGAAAGAAAACCTGCAGGTCAGCCTGCCCGGTCTCGAAAAAATTACCGAGGAAAAACGTGAAAGCGCCGGCCAGCAGCAGGAAGATCACGATGAATACCGCGGCCAGCGGCGTTGCGAAATAGCTGGCGAACTCGCGACGGAAAATGGACAGGGCCTGCCTCATCGCTCGTCACCTTGGGCAGTGATGCGGCGAAAGACTTCATCCAGGCGACCGTGCTCGGGACGCAGGCCACTGAATGCGACGGCGCGTTGGCGCAGGCGCTCGGCCACGGCGTCTTGCGACAGCGACCGGCCCTGCGGGAAGACGTACAGGCGCGACAGGCGTTCGTCGAGTTCGAACCCGCTGACGCCGGGCATGCCATCGAGCGCTGCCCGCGCCGCGATGCTGTCCACCGGCTGCAGCGAAATCGCGTTGTGGTAGCGCGAGCGCGCCAGCAGGCCAGAAGGCGTGTCGTCGGCCAGTATCTTGCCGCGCGCAATGATGATGGCGCGGGTGCACACCGATTCCACTTCCTCGAGGATGTGGGTGGAAACCAGCAAGGTCCTTTCCTTGGCCAGTTCGGAAATCAGCGCGCGCACTTCATGCTTCTGGTTCGGATCCAGCCCGTCGGTGGGCTCGTCGAGGATCAGCGCCGCGGGGTCGTGCACGATTGCCATCGCCAATCCGAGCCGACGCCGGAAGCCTTTCGACAAGGTCTCCACCGATTGTTCCAGCACTGATTCCAGGGCCAGGCGCGAGATCACGAAGTCCAGCCGTTGCCGGCGAAGCGAGCCGCGCAGGCCACGCAGGTCGGCGATGAAGGACAGCAACGATCGCGGCGTCATCTCGCCATAGGCAGGCGCGCCTTCCGGCAAGTAGCCCAGTGCGCGTCGCGCCGCCATCGGGTTTGATTGCACATCGTGGCCGCAGACGCGCGCGCTGCCCTCGCTCGGCACCAGGAAGCCGGCGATCAGTTTCATCGTGGTGGATTTGCCGGCCCCGTTGGGACCGAGGAACCCGAGCACTTCTCCGGGCTCGGCCTTGAAGCTGATCCCGTCAACGGCGACCAGTCGTCCATATCGTTTTCGCAGGGCGCTTGCTTCGATCATCGGAGCCCGGGGGATGGTCCAAAACGAAGAGCGGGCTCTCGCCCGCCCTCGTGTTTACAGTGTTACTTGAGCGGCCAGTAAACGTTGAACTGGGCGTCTTCGTCGAGCATCGTCGAAACACCGCCGACATACTCTTCATAAGGTCGATCATGCGTGTCGGAGCCGTGGGTCATCGCCCAGGCGCGCAACAGGTCACGCACGCGCGCCAGTCCCGGCGACGGGCCGGTATACGTGGTCTTCGCTACCCGACGCGCGGGGATCTGGTCGTAGCTGACCGGACCTTCCAGGCGCAGCGACATCTTCTCGCCGGCAGCGACACCTTCGGCATCGGCGGCGCGGCGAACCGGCTGCACCACGTCAAAGGCATAACTGTCGCTGGTGAATTCAGTTGTCACGATGCGCAGCGGACCGTTGGCCACAAGGCCATTGGATTCCATCACCTTTTTGATCCAGCTGGCCTGGTTCTCCATGGCGGTCATGATTTCTTCATTGGTGCGCTTGGACGCCGTGCTGACCAGCAGGATGTCCTGGGTCGGCATCTGGACCACTTCAAACTCACCCGGATGCTGTGAATAATCGAAGCGGGGAATCGTTGCGAGCAGGCTGCTGAACTTGTCCAGGCCGCGCTTCACGTCGTCGCCGATGTTGCGGTTCACGTACAGGCCGGCATACCGGCCGATGATGTCCCAACCGTAGTTCACCCGGTATTCCTGGGTGATCTTGACGTTCTTGTTGCCCTGCCCCGTCCGCGTAAGGCGTAGGGTCATGGACTTGTCCTTGCCACTGGCCGGGCCGACGAGCTTGTATTTGATCTTCTCGCCGGGGATCGACTCGATGATTTCCCAGGAGCCGTCGCCGATGACCTTGTCACGCGACTGGTAGCTGAACTTGGCGCCGACGCCCTCGGCCGGACCGCTGACCTCGTACTTGGCCTGCGCGTCATAGCGCAGCAGCGGATTCCAGTCCCTGAACCGGCTGAAGCCGTTGAACAGGTCGTTCACTGTCGACATCGGACGGTTGGTTTCGATGCTGTAGCTGTACATGCGTTTTGAAGGCAGGAACAGGCCGATCACGACGAAGACGACGACGACGATCAGCAGGGAAATCACGAATTCGATAAAACGGGTCATTCGGCGGCTCTCCAGGCACGTCCCTTGCCAGGGGAACGCTTCGCCCGAGCAGGAGCCCGAGAGGATAACAGGTCAAACCGGCGACCGGCAGGGGCTTGCACCCCGGCGGTGAATGGGGTCACACCAGCTTTAGCTCGAAGGCCTTCAACACCGCCCGGGTGCGGTCCCGCACGCCGAGCTTTGAAAGGATGTTGGACACATGGTTCTTGACGGTGCCCTCGGCCA
>JBBRXD010000050.1:0-11640 GCA_038248775.1 Lysobacterales bacterium
CGGTGATGTCACCATCCCAGATATGGCTGGTCTGGGTGGGAGCCGGGTCACCTGGACTGCGCTTGCCGGTCCACCAGATCAGCCACACGCAACCAGCAATATTCGACACGATCAGCGCAATGACAAACCACGACCAGCCCGCACTCATGGCTGGGTCTCCTTCGACGCGGGTTCAGAGGGATTTTCGTCGAGCGGCAGCCGAGCAGCAGCGTCGAACTCGGCTTTGCGGCGAGGACTCCAGGCCCAAATCCAGGCACCGAGGAACAGGACCAGCAGGGCGATCGTAATCAATCCGGAAATCATCTCAGCCTCCCCGAGGCGCGTGTTTGCCAAGGCCTTGCAGGTAAGCCACCAAGGCATCCAGTTCAGTCTTGCCAGCGACCGCGTCACTTGCTCCGGCGATATCGGCAGCGGTGTATGGGTCGCCCAGGCGTTTGAGCGCCTTCAATTTCTTCGTCACCAGATCGCCATCCACCGGCGTCGTGGCCAGCCATGGGAAGCCGGGCATGTTCGACTCCGGCACGACATCGCGTGGATTGTTGAGATGCACGCGCTGCCAGTCGTCCGAATAACGGCCACCGACGCGAGCAAGGTCCGGCCCGGTGCGCTTGCTGCCCCACTGGAAAGGCCGGTCGTAAACCGACTCGCCGGCCAGGGAGTAATGCCCGTAACGTTCGGTTTCGAAGCGCAGCGTGCGCACCATCTGCGAGTGGCAGTTGTAGCAACCTTCGCGTACGTAGATGTCACGGCCTGCCAGTTGCAGCGCGGGGTAGGGAGTCACGCCGGGCAGCGGCTGGATGGTCTCGGCCTGGTACATCAGCGGGACGATTTCGGCCAGGCCGCCAAAGCTGAGTGCGACGGCAATCAAGGCCGCCATCAGTCCGACATTGGTTTCAACTTTTTCGTGGGAATGGCTCATGGTCGGGTCTCAGGCCAGTGACGAGGCGGCGTCGGGCTTGAGCACCGGCGCGACGTGGGTTTGCGGGGCTTCCTGCCAGGTGCGCCAGACGTTCCAAGCCATTATGAGCATGCCCGCCAGCGCCAGGAGACCGCCACTCAAGCGACCCAGGTAATAGGGATAAGTGGCATTCAGCGACTCGACGAACGTGTACGTCAGCGTTCCGTCTGTGTTCGTCGCGCGCCACATCAGGCCCTGCATGACGCCGGCGATCCACATCGAGGAGATGTAGAACACCACGCCTACCGTGTGCAGCCAGAAATGCAGGTCGATGGCGCGCGTCGAATACATTCCGGTGCGGCCCAACAGGCCAGGCAACATGGAGTAGATCGAACCTATCGTGATCATCGCCACCCAGCCCAGCGCGCCGGCATGTACGTGGCCGACCGTCCAGTCGGTGTAGTGCGAAAGCGAGTTGACCGTCTTGATCGACATCATGGGCCCTTCGAAGGTGCTCATCATGTAGAACGAAATGGCGACGATCAGGAATTTCAGGATCGGGTCGGTTCGTAGCTTGTACCACGCGCCCGACAGCGTCATCACGCCATTGATCGCGCCACCCCAACTGGGCGCAAGCAGGATCAGCGAGAATGCCATGCCCACCGATTGCGCCCAATCTGGCAGAGCCGTATACATCAGGTGGTGCGGGCCAGCCCACATGTACACGGCGATCAGCGCCCAGAAGTGCACGATCGAGAGTCGATACGAGTACACCGGCCGGCCAGCCTGCTTGGGCACGAAGTAATACATCATGCCGAGGAAGCCGGCCGTCAGGAAGAATCCGACCGCGTTGTGGCCGTACCACCATTGCACCATTGCATCCACCGCGCCGGTGTAGGCCGAGTAGGACTTGCCGAAGGTTACCGGCATGGCCATGCTGTTGACGACATGCAGCAGCGTGACAGCGATGATGAAGCTGGCGTAAAACCAGTTTGCGACGTAGATGTGCTTGACCCGGCGCTTGGCGATGGTTCCGAAGAACACCACGGCATAGGCAATCCAGACCACGGCGATCAGCAAGTCGATCGGCCATTCAAGTTCGGCATATTCCTTGCCCTGGGTCAGGCCCATCGGCAGGGTGATGGCCGCAGCGACGATCACCGCCTGCCAGCCCCAGAACACGAACGAGGCCAGGCGGTCGGAGAACAGGCGGACATGGCAGGTTCGCTGCACCACATGGAAGCTGGTGGCCATCAGGCCGCAGCCACCGAAGGCGAAGATGACGGCATTGGTGTGCAGGGGTCGAAGGCGGCCGTAGCTCAACCAGGCGATGTCGAAGTTCAGCGCCGGCCAGTACAGCTGTGCCGCGATGAACACGCCCACCAGCATGCCGACGATGCCCCAGACCACGGTCATCGCCGTGAACTGGCGCACGATCTTGTCGTTGTAAGTCTCTGAAAGTATCTCTGTGGCCATTGCCTGTCCCTGTTTTGCGCCGCGCGTAGTGTTGACGACCCGGCCATGCCGGGACTTGACCGAGATCAAATGGGGTAGGAGACCGTCTGTCTCCGGAGCGCTGGATTCTATTTTCGAGGGGCGAGCGCCTTGCGCACTGCGGCCAGGAAATCAGGGTCGGGTCTGGTGCCGATGGTTTCTGTTCGCGCCAGGATACGGCCGTCCGCGTCAAGCAGGATAAGCACGCTGGTGTGGTTGAACTCGCCGTCGGCAAGCGCCCGGTACTTGACCCCGAGCACGGCAGCGAGGGAACGGACGTCCTTGGGGTCCGGGCGCAACAAGGTCCAGCGCTTCGCATCGATGCCGCGCTTCTTGATCAGGGCCGTGAGTGCGGCGGGGGAGTCGCGCCTGGGATCGAGGCTGACCATGACGACGCCCAGCCGCGCGCGCTCGGCAGGAGTAAGGGACTTGTCGATGGCCTTGCCGCTTTCGATGATCAGCGGGCACATATAGGGACACGAGCTGTAGAACATCGTTGCCAGGCGCGGTTGGCCGCGAAAGTCCGCCCACGTCCGGGGACGGCCCGATGCATCGATCAGCGTCGCCTGGAGTTGATACACGGAGTTGCCGGGCAGGGGCTTCGCGCCGGGCCCGGCTTGTGCCGGCCCGAAACATGCGAGGGCGGCGAGCAGCAGCACGATCCCGGGCAAAAGCTTCATGGCAGTTTTCTCGCGCAGCGGAAACCAAGGTTGGCGGTGGCGTCGGCGCCCTCCAGCGATGACAGTATCGCCACTCGCATCAGCACCGCATAATTTTCGCGATCGCCCATCGACAGCGATCCTGCACCGCAGAACTTGGCCTTGTCGGCGTCACCCTGGTTTCGGTTGTCGCCAGAAATGAGCAAGGCGGAAAAATCATCGGTCCATTCCCAGACAAGTCCATGCATGTCCTGTACGCCATAGGCATTGGGCGTCTGCAGGCCGGCCCGGGCGAGGGCTTCGTTGGAAGGACGCGAGTACCAGGCGAGGATCCGTTCGCGCCATGCTCGATCGCTGCGTGCGTCGCGGCGGGTTTCATCTGCGGCCGCGGCATATTCCCACTGCTGCCAAGTGGGAAGGGCTGCCTCTTGCGCCACGCAGAACGCGCTGGCCGCGAACCAGCTGACCCAGGTTACTGGTTGCTCGGACGTAGCCTTCTTGCCAATTTCCAGCGGCCCGGACCATTGCGACAAGTAGCGCGACTCGGCAAATACCGGCGCCACGCGATCACGGCGCCACTCTGGGTAGGCTTTGACGAATGCCAGGAACTCTCCATTCGTCACGGGCCTGCGCATGAGCGAGAAGGGAGCCACCCTTTGTGGTCCCTTCAGGTCCTCGTATTGCAGGGTTGATTTGAAGTTGCCGCCCGGCAGGTCCAAGTACGCCTTGTCGCTGGCGTAAACGCCAGCGACAGGCAACAACAGCAGGGCCATCAGGACGCATTGCTTCATCAAGACGATCTCAGTGCGCCGCGGCGGCAGCAGCCGGAGCGGCCTTGCGGCGTGCTGCAACCTCGGCCTTGTCGATTCGGCCACCCGGGTTACCCCAACTGTTGAGCACGTAGGTACTGATGTTGGCGATCTCGTCGTCGGTCAGCTGTGTCATCGGCGGCATGACCGAGTTGTAGTCCTTGCCGTTGACTGTGACCGGTCCGCTCAGGCCGTGCAACACCACGTCGATCAACTTCTTTGGGTCCGCAGCGATATAGCTGGACTTGGCCAGAGGCGGGAATACCCCTTCGAGTCCTTCGCCATTGGGCTGGTGGCAGGTCGAACAGGTACCTGCGAACAACGCCTGGCCAGCCTTGACCTGATCGTCCACCGTCAGGGCGCCCGACTTGGCGGCCGTAGCCGCACTGGCCACTGCAGCCAGGTTCGGTTGCGCACGCTCGCCGATGTACATGGCGTCAACTTCCTTGCCCGAATAGATTTCCTTGTTCTCCGGACCGTCTGCTTTCAGGATTGCCAGCGCACCCTTGTTGAAGGCGCGGAAGATGGAGTGGTCAACCAGCACGTAACTTCCTGGGACTTCCATGTGGAATTCCATGATCGCCGCGCCGCCGGATGGAATCAGCGTGGTCTGCACGTTTTCCTGGTAGCGCGTGCCGCCCTCGAACCAGACCTTGTCGAAGATCTCGCCGATAACGTGGAAGCTCGAAACGAGGTTGGGGCCACCGTTGCCAACGAACAGGCGCACGTTCTCGCCGACCTTCGCGGTCAGGGCCTTGTCGCCAGTCATCGAGCCTTCCGCGCCATTGAACAGCACGTAGGTCGGGTTTTCGTCGATGCCCTTTTGCATGTCGAACGCCTGGTGGCCTTTCTCGCGATATTTGCCAGCCGTGTAGAAGTCGCCCTGCATCACGTAGTATTCCCGGTCCACGGGCGGCAGGCCTTCCGGCGGCTCGACCAGGATCAGGCCATACATGCCGTTCGCGACATGCATGCCGACCGGCGCAGTCGCGCAGTGATAGACGTAGAGTCCGGCGTTGAGCGCCTTGAAGGTGAACCGGCTGACATGGCCAGGTGCGGTGAAGCTCGACGCTGCGCCGCCGCCGGGACCAGTCACGCCGTGCAGGTCGATGTTGTGGGGCATTTTAGAGTCAGGCATGTTGCGCAGATGGAAAACCACTGTGTCGCCCTGCCGGATGCGGATGAAACTTCCGGGCACCGTGCCGCCGAAGGTCCAGAAGGTGTACGTGACGCCTTCGGAAATTTCCATTTCCTTCTCGACCACGTTTAGTTCCACGATGACTTTGGCAGGAGCCTTGCGGCCCGTGGCCGGCGGGACCATCGGGGGGCTGGTCAGCACCGCCTTGATCTCGGGGCCCTGCGGCGGACCGAAATCTCCTTTCAGCGAACCGCCGGTGTCCTTCTGGTTGTCGGCGCTGGCGACGGCATCGGTCTTGTCGGCGCTTCGATCGCAACCCGAAAGCAGCAATGCCCCGGCGGCCAGTGTAGCGGCGAGCAGCTTGGTCAGGCTTTTCATCGGCGTTCCCCTAGGTGGACCTGTTTGCAATACCATCAGTGTCGGCATCGGTCGGCCTGCCCGCCCTGACGCAGATCAAGCCACTTCGAGTTGCGTTCAAGACATCCCACCGCTTGACCCCGGTCAATGCCTGGCCGAGGGCGGCGGTGAAAACTGGCGACATGTCCGACAAAGGAAATGCGCCATGAGACGTATTGCGATGATATTGCCCCTGACATGGGCACTGTCCGCTGCATCGACCGCTGCGGCAAGCCCAGTCAGTGTCGAATGGAACCTGCGGTTCAGGTACGAACAGGTTCAAGACGAAGCCTTCGCCCGTGACGCGAGCGCAGAAACCGCGCGACTGCGGCTCGCTTTGAGGGCAGCGCTTGGCAAGCGCGTCTTCGTGTTGCTGGAAGGCGAGGGCGTGGCCAGCGCAGGCAACGACTACAACAGCGGTGCAAACGGTCGCACCGCCTGGCCCGCCATCGCCGACCCAAGGGGCGCCGAGATCAACCAGGCACTTGTCGGTTGGCGCGGATCACGGATTACCACCAGCCTGGGCCGACAAAGGATCAATTGGGATAACCAGCGCTGGATCGGAAGCGTCGGCTGGCGACAGAACGAACAGACCTTCGATGCTGCTTCAATGGAGTTCAATGTTTCGCCGGAACTGACAGTGCGTTATGCCTGGCTTGACCGGGTGCACCGCGTGGCGGGCGATGACGCGATCGATCCCCTGGCGCGGGAAAGGCAACTCGACTCGCACCTGTTCAACATGGGCTACAAGCGTGGCCTCCAGCAGTGGACGGCGTATGCGTACGCGCACGACGACCGGGATGTCCCGGCCGCGTCGAGCACTACCTTCGGATTGCGCTGGACCGGTGCCGCGCACTCGCGATGGGGTTGGACCGCCGAAGTCGCGCGGCAGGTTGACCATGCCGACAGTCCCGTCGCCTTCGGACATGCCTACTGGTTGCTTGAGCCCTCGTTACTGGCGCACGGGGTAACCTGGAAATTGGGATGGGAGCATCTTGGTGGCGATGGCCGCCACGCGCTGCAGACGCCGTTGGCGACGCTGCACGCATTCAATGGCTGGGCGGACAAATTCACAACGACGCCAGCGGCGGGGTTGGAGGACAGCTACCTGTCGGCCAGCGGCAAGGCTGGCAAGCTGGCGTGGACGCTGGCCGCGCACGACTATCGCGCTGACCAGGGTGGGCAACATTATGGTCGGGAGTTCAATCTCTCGATCGGCCGGCCAATCGGCGCACACTGGAATGGCCTGGTGAAGATCGCCGACTATCGCGCCGATGGATTCGCGCGTGACACCCGGAAAGTATGGTTGCAGGCCGAGTACATCGGCAAACTTCCTCGCTGATGTTTCTTGAGATGTACCTGTACCTAAGTTAACCGCGTTGTCTGGTGCGCGAAACGGGGTGAACCCGATCGACGGTACCGCCCGTCATGAACAGGTCGAAACAGTTGCCATAAATGCTCGATAATACGGGCCAGGCATAAACGAAAGGACAGACGGAGTTAGCCATGTCGACCCATCCAACTGCAGCGGTCACCATCGCAAGCGGCGAGATCACCGTCGATGCCGAGCTGCTCGCGCCCAAGCTTGGATTATCGACTTCTGCTCTCAAGTCCGAGATGCGCAAGGGCAGCATCGACAGTGTTGCCGAGGCCGGAATCGAGGAGGACGCCGGACGCACACGCCTCACTTTCAGGTACCGCACGCGAGCCTGGACTGCGGTGATCGAACCCGACGGTACCGTGGTCGAGACGATCCCGCCGATGTGGATGCCCCGCCAGCGAGCACCGGCCGCCTGAATCTGCCCGATCCCGCCACCCTCATGACTGCCACTGCTCCAGATATTGCCGAGACCCCAACCGCCCCCGGCAACACGCCTGAAACGCTGGTCCGCCGGCTTCGGGCGCGTTTTCAAGCAAAGCAGCTCCGGACGGCCGGGTGTTTCACGCCGCACGTGGTCATCGTCGGTGCCGGTTTCGGCGGTCTAACGGTCGCGACGCGGCTTGCCAAGGCGCCGGTGGACATCACCCTGATCGACCGCGAGAACCACCACCTTTTTCAGCCGCTGCTCTACCAGGTGGCGACCGCCGGACTGTCGCCGGCCGACATCGCCTGGCCCATTCGCGGTTTGGTCCGGCACCAGCGCAACACACGCGTGCTGCTGGGCGCGGTCACCGGCGTCGATCGCGTGCGCAAACACGTCATCATGGGCGCTCGCACCATCGCCTATGACTTTCTGGTGCTCGCGACCGGGGCGACCCATGGCTATTTCGGCCATGACAGTTGGGCCGCCCATGCGCCCGGCTTGAAAGGGATCGACGACGCCACGGAGATCCGCCGCCGCCTGCTGCTCGCCTTCGAGCGTGCGGAGATGGAAACCGATGCGCGCAAGCGCGAAAGTTTGCTCACCATCGTTATTGTCGGGGGCGGGCCGACCGGGGTCGAGATGGCCGGCGCCGTGGTCGAACTGGCGCACTCGGCACTGGCGGACGATTTCCGCGATATTGATCCGCAACAGTCACGCGTGCTGCTGGTCGAGGCGGGGCCGCGCTTGCTGCCAAGCTTTCCAGAATCGTTGTCGCGCCATGCCGAGCGCGCACTGCGGCGCCTGGGCGTGGATGTTCGTCTGGGCCAGGCAGTCACGCGGTGCGCTGCGAGCGGGGTCACCCTGGGCGACGAGAACGTGGCAGCGGGTACGGTGATCTGGGCAGCCGGAGTCGCTGCCTCGCCGGCTGCCGACTGGCTCGCCGCGGCAGGCGATCGCGCTGGCCGGGTGTTGGTCGGAGCGGATTTGCGTCCGCCCGGCATGGACAACGTTTTCGTCATCGGCGACACCGCGCTCGCCCATGACGTCGCCGGCAAGCCACTACCCGGCATCGCCCCGGTTGCCAAGCAGCAGGGCGCCTATGTGGCCCAAGCCATCCAGGCGCGCCTCGCTGGCAATCCACCGCCGCCCGCCTTCCGCTATCGGGACCGCGGCCTGCTCGCCACGGTCGGTCGCAAGACCGCCGTCATAGCGTTCGGACGCCTGCGGCTGAAGGGGTGGTTTGCATGGTGGATCTGGGGTATCGCCCACATCTACTTCCTGATCAGTCTGCGCAACCGGCTGCTCGTCATGACGCAGTGGCTGTGGTCCTATGTCAGCTTCGAACGCGGTGCCCGGCTCATCACCGGCCTGCACCCCCTCACCGACCGCGCCCACCGTCGTGACGACGATGCTGCGCCGTCGCCGCTTGCCGCACCTTCTTCCACACCTGACTGAGCCGCCCATGTCCGAACCCGCCACCCCATCCATTCCTGTTCTGGCACCGCTGATCGAAGCGGGAATAAAACAGCTCGACGCGAACAAGGTCCGCCGCCGGCCGGGATTCGATGACGTGCCGGTGCTGCGCAAGCCGGGCTGGATTCGCGTCAGCATCCCGGGCGGCAATGCCGTCGCCACGCTCAAGAGCCGGCTGCGCGAAAACCACCTGGTCACCGTCTGTGAAGATGCCGGCTGCCCGAACATCCACGAATGTTGGAACGCCGGCACCGCCACCTTCATGATTCTTGGCGATGTCTGCACGCGGCGCTGTTCGTTCTGCCAGGTCGCGAGCGGCCGTCCGAAGCCGCCCGATGCCAGTGAGCCGGACAATCTGGCACGCACAATTGCCGATATGGGGCTGCGCTACGTGGTCATCACCTCGGTGGACCGCGACGACCTGCACGACGCCGGCGCCCAGCATTTCGCCGACTGCATCAGCCGCATCCGCGCGCTGTCCCCGACAATCAAGATCGAGATACTGACCCCCGACTTCAAGGGCAAGATGGATGACGCGCTGGCGATACTGGAGACCGCGCCACCGGATGTGTTCAACCACAATCTGGAAACCGTGCGCGGGCTTTATCACAACGTGCGTCCCGGTGCCGATTACGACTGGTCGCTGCAGTTGCTGCAGAAGTTCAAGGCCCAGCACCCGGAACTGCCGACCAAGTCCGGCATCATGCTGGGTCTGGGCGAGACCCGGGAACAGGTCGAAGACACGCTGCGAAACCTGCGCGACCACGACGTCAACATGATCACCATTGGCCAATACCTGCGGCCGTCGCCGGCCCACCATCCGGTGATCCGCTACTGGACGCCGGATGAATTCCTCGACCTGCAGGCCTTCGGCATGAGTCTTGGTTTTGCCTACGTCGCGTCCGGTCCGATGGTGCGCTCGTCGTACCACGCCGACCGGATGGCGGCTGCAGCGGGTTACGTCACGCTTGATACATTGAAGAAGGCGCAACGTTCTCTTCCGCATCCAGCCTAGGCAGGGAAAATGTCCATGAGAATGAACGTCACCCAGAAGCTGATCCAGTCGCATCTGCTGCACGGCGACATGACGCCCGGCGAGGAGGTCGGGATCCATATCGACCAGACGCTGACCCAGGATGCCACCGGCACGCTGGTGATGCTGGAGCTGGAGGCGATGGACCTGGACCGGGTGAAGACCGAGGTGAGCGTCCAGTACGTTGACCACAACATCATCCAGGAGGACCACAAGAACCCCGACGACCACCTTTTCCTGCGCAGCGCCTGCCAGCGCTTCGGTGTTTGGTACTCGCGGCCTGGAAACGGAGTCAGCCATCCGTGCCACCAGGAGAACTTCGGCAAGCCCGGCAAGACGCTGCTCGGCTCTGACAGCCACACGCCGGCGGGCGGCGCGATCGGCATGCTGGCCATCGGCGCCGGTGGGCTGGAAGTCGCGCTTGCGATGGCGGGAGAGCCGTTCTTCACGCGCATGCCGCTGGTCTGGGGCGTGAAGCTCACCGGCCAGTTGCCGGACTGGGTGAGCGCCAAGGACGTGATCCTGGAGATGCTGCGCCGCCACGGCGTGGACGGCGGGCTGGGCCGGATCGTCGAGTACTACGGGCCGGGGCTGGCGACGCTGAGCGCGATGGATCGGCACGTGATCGCCAACATGGGCGCCGAACTGGGCGCGACCACCACCGTTTTCCCTTCCGACCAGGAGGTCCGCCGCTTCCTGCGCGCGTGGCAGCGGGAAGAGGACTGGGTGGAGCTGGCCGCGGATCCCGGCGCGGGCTACGACGTGCACGACGAGATCGATCTGTCGAGCCTGGTGCCGTTGATCGCCATGCCGTCCAGCCCGGGGAATGTACGCCCGGTCAGCGAAGTTGCTGGCGAGCGGATCTATCAGGCGTATATCGGCTCGTCGGCCAATCCCGGCTACCGCGACTTCGCCGTTGCGGCGATGATGGTGCAGGGCAGGCGGGTGAAGGACCGGGTGTCGTTCGACATCAATCCCACGTCGCGGGCGCAGCTGGAAACGCTGGTGCGCGACGGCCACATCGGCCACCTGCTGCATGCCGGCGCGCGACTGCACCAGGCTGGCTGCAACGGCTGTATCGGCATGGGCCAGGCACCGGCTACGCAGGAACTGTCTCTGCGCACGGTACCGCGCAACTTCCCCGGCCGCTCTGGCACACGCGAGGACAAGGTGTGTCTGGTCAGCCCGGAGACCGCCACGGCGTCGGCGCTCACCGGCGTTATCACCGACCCGCGCACGCTCGGCATCCCCTATGTGCGTATCGCCGATCCAGACAACCCGATCATCAACCGCGAGATGTTCATGCCGCCGTTACCGCTGGAAGCGTCGCTGCAAGTACCGCTCGTCAAGGGCCCGAACATCGCGTCGTTGCCGAACTTCCAGCCGTTGCCCGATGAAATCGAAGTGCCGGTCCTGCTCAAGGTGGGCGACAATATTTCGACCGACGAGATCATGCCGCCAGGCCTGCGAGTGTTGCCGTTCCGCAGCAACATCCCAAGGATCGCCGAGTTTTCCTTCGACATGCTCGATCCAAGCTACGCCTTGCGCGCCAAGCAGGTGCCTGGCCACATCGTGGTGGGCGGGAACAATTACGGCCAGGGCTCGAGCCGCGAGCATGCCGCACTAGGCCCGCAGTTCCTCGGGCTGCGCGCTGTCCTGGCCAAGGGCTTCGCACGGATCCACTCGCAAAACCTGATCAACTTCGGCGTGCTGCCGCTGACCTTCGTCGACCCTGCGGACTACGACCGTCTCCAGGCCGGCGATGTGCTGCGCCTGACCAACCTTCGGCGCGTGCTGACAGAAGGCGGCGAGATTGCAGTCGAGAACGTCTTGCGCCAGTACACGTTCCAGGTGGGTCACCACATGTCACCGCGACAAGTGCTGTTCCTGCTGCGCGGGGGATTGATCAACTGGATGAAAGAGCGCCTGTCCGGC
>JBBRXD010000051.1:0-11450 GCA_038248775.1 Lysobacterales bacterium
ACGCGACGCGACTTGGCCGGCCACCGGGTTCGAGATCGCATCGCGTACGGCAAGACTCATGGCCGGCGCCATCGGCATCACCGGCTGTCCCTTGATGCATGACGAGGCCAGGTGCATTCGTGACCAGAGTTCGCGCAGTTCGGCGTCGTGTTCAATGCGCTTGCGCAGGAAGCGCGCCTGCGTCTCGGGCAGTTCGCCATCCATCAAGGAACACAACTGCTCTGCCAGGGTCATCTGCATGTCGGTCATGGCCGCACTCGCTCGCTATCCATCAGTGGGCGCAAGCGGGCGTCGATCGCCTCGCGTGCGCGGAAAATCCGGGACCGGACCGTGCCGATGGGGCAATCCATCGTTTCGGCGATCTCTTCGTAGGACAGGCCTTCCATTTCGCGCAGGGTGATGGCTTGGCGCAATTCTTCCGGCAGTGCGGCGACGGTCTCGGACACTTCGCGGGCAATTTCCTCGCGCAGCAGTTCGTGTTCCGGCGTGTCGTTGTCGTGCATTCGCGAGGAGCCACCGAAGTGTTCGGCGTCCTCCGCATCCACGTCCGAGGTGGGCGGGCGTCTTTTCATGGCGACCAGGTGGTTCTTGGCGGTGTTCACGGCAATCCTGTAGAGCCATGTATAGAACTGGCTATCGCCACGAAAGTTCGCGAGCGCGCGATAGGCGCGGATAAAACTTTCCTGGGCGATGTCCTGGGCTTCGGCATAGTCCGGCACAAAGCGGCCGATGACGGCACCAATCCGGTGCTGGTACTTGAGTACCAGCACGTCGAAGGCTGCCTTTTCACCACGCTGCACACGTTTGACCAGTTCCAGGTCGAGTTCGTTCTCGCCCATCCGGGCCGCTGCTCCTGCGGCCGGTGGGGCCGCTCAATTGAGTGTGGGCCGGGCGCGAAAGTTCCCGGGAAGGGCAAACCCACGCCAACGACGCTGATGGCGCGACCTTAACGCATCCGCGCTGCCGGGCGCATTGACCGGGCCGGGGCCTGACCGGATGATACTGTCTCCCCCCTACTCCGACGTATGGAACCAACATGTTCGATGGTCTTCGCCTGGTCCACTGGAAATACGACCGTCGCAGCGATGGTTACCTGGTGCTGACCCTCGACCGCGCCGACGAGAGCGTCAATGCGCTCTCCCGCGGGGTCATTGACGAGCTCGATTCGATGCTCGAACGCATCGCCATCGACTTGCCCAAGGGGGTGGTGATCCGCTCGGGCAAGGCGGCCGGCTTCATCCCCGGCGCGGACATCAAGGGCTTCGAACAGATCGAGGCCAAGGGCCAGGTCGAGGACTGGATCCGCCGCGGCCAGCTGGTTTACCAGCGCCTGGCCGAACTGCGTTGCCCCACCGTTGCAGCCATCCACGGCCACTGCATGGGCGGCGGCACCGAGATGGCGCTGGCCTGCAAGTACCGTGTCGCCAGCAACGACGAATCCACCCGTATTGGATTGCCCGAAGTGAAGCTGGGAATCTACCCGGGCTGGGGCGGCAGTGTGCGCCTGCCCCGTCTGGTCGGAGCGCCTGCGGCTTTCGACATGATGCTGACCCAGCGTAACCTGACCGCTTCCGCAGCGAAGGCCATCGGCCTGGTCGACCGCGTGGTCGAGCCATCGATGCTACTCGACGCAGCATTGGCAATCCTGCAGCGGCGCCCCATCCGTCCGTTCAAGCAGCGGGCCCTGGCCTGGGCAACCAACACCTGGATTGCGCGGCAAGTGCTCGCGCCCCAGATGGTGAAGCAGGTCGCGCGCAAGGCGCGCAAGGAACACTACCCTGCCCCGTTTTCGCTCATCTCCACCTGGCAACGCAGCGGCGGCCTGCCGATCCATGCCGCGCTGAAGGCTGAAGCCAGGTCGGTGGTGGCGCTGGCGAAGACGCCAACGGCACGCAACCTGGTGCGCGTTTTCTTCCTGATGGACCGGCTGAAGAGCCTGGGCGGGAAGGACCATGGCATCAGCCACGTGCACGTGGTCGGCGCCGGCGTGATGGGCGGCGATATTGCCGCCTGGTGCGCGTTGCGAGGCTTCAGCGTGACCTTGCAGGATCGCGAAATGCAGTACGTGCAGCCGGCGATGGATCGCGCTGCGAAGTTGTTCGAGAAACGGGTGAAGGATCCGGTGAAGCGCGAAGCCACCCTGGCACGGTTGGTGGCCGACGTGGAAGGCGCGGGCGTGGCCAAGGCTGACCTGGTGATTGAAGCCATCTTCGAGAATGCAGATGCCAAGCGCGCGCTGTACGCCAAGCTCGAAGAAACCATGATGCCCGAGGCGCTGCTGGTCACCAATACCAGTTCGATTCCGCTGACCGAGCTACGCGCCAACCTGCGCCGACAATCAAGTTTCGCAGGCCTGCACTATTTCAACCCGGTCGCATTGATGCCGCTGGTGGAAATCGTCAAGCACGATTTCATGGCGCCGGAAATGGAACGGCGCCTGGCCGCGTTCTGTCGTGCGATCGATAAATTGCCGATACCGGTCGCGGGTAGCCCGGGCTTCCTGGTCAACCGGATCCTGGCGCCGTACATGCAGGAAGCGATCCTTTGTTACAGCGAAGGCATTCCAGGCGCGGTGATCGACAAGGCTGCGCTGAAATTCGGCATGCCCATGGGCCCGATTGAACTGGTCGACACGGTCGGGCTCGATGTCGCCGCGTCGGTCGGAAAGATAATGGCCGACTTCCATGGCCAGGAACTTCCGGAGGCCTTCCAGGTGGAGGCCGGCAAGCGCGGCAAGAAAGACGGGCAAGGCCTGTACAAGTGGGAGAATGACCGGGCGGTGAAGCCGCCGGTGCCGGACGGCTACCAAGTGCCTGCGGACCTGGAAGACCGGCTGGTGTTGTCGATGTTGAACGAGGCCGTGTCCTGCCTGCATGACGGCGTCGTTGGCGATGCCGACCTGCTTGACGCGGGCGTGATTTTCGGCACCGGGTTTGCGCCCTTCCGCGGAGGTCCCATCCAGTACATCCGTTCGGCAGGCGCAGCCTCGCTGAAGGCAAAGCTCGAGCTGCTCGCGACGCGCTATGGATCGCGTTTCACTCCACGTCCGGGATGGGACGCGCTTCAGCAATGATGGCCGGCACCCGTCGGGTGCCAGCCACGCACATCAACCGCCTTCGCAGCCTTTCAATATCAGGCGCTGGCCAGGCTTGATCAGGTAGCCGGGTGAACGAAGGCGATTTTCCTTTGCCAGAACGGTGACATCGCAACTGTGCTCGCGGGCGATGGCAAGCAGGCTGTCGCCCGGACGCACCCGATAGTCGCGTGCGCGTTTTTTCTTTTCGGGCGAGGGCGTTGGCGCGATCGTGGTCGACGCGACCATCGCGACCCCGGCAGGCAAGTAGGTCTTGTTGGCGCGCATCAGCTGTTGGGCAAGCTCAGCGCGCGAGCCCTGCACGCAATTCCTGCTGTACAGGGTTGTCACGCGCTTGGGCGCGCGCATCATGGTACCGGCGGGAATCACCGCCTGCGCCTCGTAACGCGGATTGAGGTTGCGAAGAACGCGGAACCAGCCGTCGCGACTGCCACCATTGCCCAGGCAAATGGTCAGCTCGTTGATGGACGTAGCGCGGGCCAGGGTGAACTGGCTGGGGGTGGTGTCGAGCTTGGGAAATTCCAGGCCATATTTCTTCGGATGCAGGAACAACCAGGCCGCTGCGATCACGGCGGGCACATAATCGCGTGTTTCCGGCGGCAATTGCGCGTTGACCTGCGGCGACCAGAGGCTTGCGCCGGCATTGGCTGCGTAAAGTCGCGCGGCACGGCCTTCGCCCCCGTTATAGGCGGCAATGGTGTATTCGAGGTTGCGATTCAGCGCTGCGAAGCGCTCGTTGATGTAGGCGGCATTCGCACGCGCTGCCTGCTGCGGGTCATAGCGCGTATCGAAACCGGTGCCATCGCGATACAGGCCGAACCTGGCACCCGTCGCCGGCATGAACTGCAACGGGCCGCTCGCGCCCGCGCGCGATACCGCATGCACCTTGCCGCCCGATTCCTTGGCCATGATGCCGAACAGCAAGGCTTCCGGCAGGCCGGCGCGTTCGTATTCGGGCGACATCAGGTAGCGCATGTACTGGTAGTTTTCCCAGGCGTCGATGAGGAACGCGCGCTGCGTGGTGAGCCAGTCGCGCATTGCCGCCTGCACCGGTTCGTTCAACTCCACCATCTTGTCGAAGTCGTGGCCATCGCCGATCAGGCTAAGCGTGCGTTGCGCCTCAGGCGAGTTGGCGAGCACCGGGGAGTGCGCGTGGTCGGGGTCTTCCTCGTCGCCGGAGTCCTCGCCTATCAGTTCCTTGTCGTCGGCTTTCAGGTCCTGCGACTTGATCAGCACTTCGTACTGGGTGATGACGCGGGTGTTGTTGCAGCCGCGCTGGCGCAAGCACTGCTGGGCCAGGTCTTCCAGGTCCTCGAGGGCCTTGGTCATCTGCGCCATGCCGGTTTCGTCGCCCGCCTGCATCTTGATGCGCGCCTCGCGATAACGCTGGCCTGCTGCATCCATGCCCTGGTAGATCGGCGCATTCTTGTCCGCCTTGGCTGCCAGCGCGGACGTGCTCGCCGTGGCCAGTGCGATGGCGAGGAAAAGTGAGTTCATGGTCATCGGCGTGGGGGGTCGCTGAAGTGAGTAGGGAGAATTACTTGGTGCTTGCAGGAGGGTATAGGTTCCCGAAGCATCATCGCAAGCTCTAGAATTGCGACAGTCCCCGGAGAAACCTGCATGAGCGAGATCCTGATCGGCAAGGGCGATCTGCCTGTTCACCTGCT
This sequence comes from Lysobacterales bacterium, assembly GCA_038248775.1. Classification (GTDB taxonomy): domain Bacteria; phylum Pseudomonadota; class Gammaproteobacteria; order Xanthomonadales; family Xanthomonadaceae; genus Arenimonas. Next base: position 4,762 of record JBBRXD010000051.1, read on the forward strand.
TGCGAAGTACGGCAACCGCCACGGTTTGATCGCCGGCGCGACGGGAACCGGCAAGTCGGTGTCGCTGATGGTGCTGGCAGAAGGCTTCTCACGACTTGGCGTTCCGGTATTCATGGCCGATGTGAAGGGAGACATCGCAGGACTGGCGGTTGCCGGCACCATGAACGAGCGCATCGAACAGCGAATCGAGCAGATCGGTATCGACGGGTATGTGAATGAAGCAAGCCCCGTCGTGTTCTGGGACCTCTACGGAAAATTGGGCCACCCGGTCCGCACCACCGTTTCCGAAATGGGACCGACTTTGCTGAACCGGATCCTGGAACTGAATGAAGTTCAGTCCGGCGTGCTCGATATCGCCTTCAAATTGGCCGACGACCAGGGCCTGTTGCTGCTGGACCTGGACGACCTGCGCGCGCTGCTCGGCTACCTGACCGAAAACAAGTCGGAAATATCGAAAAATTACGGCCTGGTCAGCCCCACCTCGGTAGCCGCGATCCAGCGTGCGCTGCTGCGCCTGGAACAGGAAGACGGCGAACTGTTCTTCGGCGAACCAGCACTGCAACTTTCAGACCTGATGCGCCAGGACATGTCCGGCCGCGGCATCATCAACGTGCTCACTGCGGAACAATTGATCCTGAAGCCGCGCCTTTACTCCAGCTTCCTGCTTTGGCTGTTGTCCGAGCTGTTCGAGACCCTGCCTGAAGTGGGCGACCTGGCGCAACCCAAGCTGGTCTTCATATTCGACGAGGCGCATCTGCTGTTCGACGACTGCCCGTCTTCGTTGCGGCAGCGCATCGAACAAGTGGTCCGCCTGATTCGCTCGAAAGGCGTTGGTGTCTATTTCTGTTCGCAGAATCCCGATGACGTGCCCGATGTGATCCTCGGCCAGTTGGGCAATCGCATCCAGCACGCATTGCGCGCCTACACGCCGCGCGACCAGAAGGCCGTGCGCACGGCGGCGGAAACCTTCGTGCCCAATCCAAAGCTCGACGTGGCCCGGGTCATTTCAGAACTCGCGGTAGGCGAGGCATTGACCTCGATGCTGCTCGACAAGGGCATTCCGATGCCGGTTGAACGCGCCTTTATCTGCCCGCCCCGTTCACGGATGGGCGCGATCACACCGGAAGAGCGCGCCGCGGTGCGCTCGCGCAGTCCGGTATCAGGAAAATACGATACGGCAATCAATCGCGAATCGGCATTCGAGAAGTTGAACGAGCGCGCGTCGGAAAAGACGGCCACCGCGAACAACGCCAAGGTTGATGTACCGGACGCAAAGGCTGGCAAGCCCGCGGCCAGGACGCCCGAAGCACCGCAATCGAAGTTGAATGAATTCCTGTGGGGCACCAAGCGTCGCCAGGGCGCAGTCGAAGCTGCGGCAAAGTCCGCGACACGCACCGTCGCCAACGGCCTGGGCCGGCAGATCCTGCGCGGCGTACTGGGCGGGATCTTCGGCGGCAAGCGCTGAGGCGACACCAATGTCCCGTTGGCGTCCGCCTGCCGCATCGTCGACGGCGATCATCACGCGACAAGGCTTTGAGCGCCTGCGCGACGAGCTCAACGACCTGTGGAAAGTGCGTCGGCCCGAGGTCGTGCGTGCGCTGTCAGCCGCTGCGGCCGAAGGCGACCGGTCGTAAAATGCGGAGTACCAGTACCGCAAGAAGCAATTGGGCGAGATTGACCGGCGTGTGCGTTACCTCAGCAAGCGACTCGAGGCACTGAAAGTGGTCGAGCAATTGCCGAGCGACCCGCAGGCGATTTATTTCGGCGCATGGCTGGACGTCGAGAACCTCGAGTCGGGCGAGACATCACGTTATCGAATCGTCGGCCCCGACGAGACCGACCCGACGCTGGGCTGGATCAGTATCGATTCGCCGCTGGCGCGTGCGGCGCTCAAAAAACGCGTGGACGATGAATTCGACGTCGTACTGCCCACCGGGCCGGCCAAATTCGTGGTGCTGGAAGTAGCCTACTACGCGCGGTAGCGGGTCAACGGTAACCAGCAGCCTGCAATTCGAACAACTCCGCGTAGCGGCCGTGCTGCGACAGCAACTCTTCGTGCGTGCCCATGGCCTCGACCTGGCCTTCGTTCAGCACCAGGATACGGTCGGCCATGCGCACGCTCGAGAACCGGTGCGAAATCAACACCGCGGTCTTGTCATCGCTCAGTTCCTTGAAGCGCTGGAAGACCTCGAACTCGGCGCGCGCATCCAGCGCCGCAGTCGGCTCGTCCAGGATCAGCAACTGTGCGTCGCGCATGTAGGCGCGGGCAATCGCGACCTTTTGCCATTCGCCGCCGGACAGGTCCACGCCGGACTTGAACCGCTTGCCGATGATCTGGTCGTAACTCTTTGGCAATTTCTCGATCACTTCGTCGGCAAGGCTGCGCCGGGCGGCGGCGGCGATGCGCGCGCGATCGTCGCGCGCCTCGATCCGGCCGACCGCGATATTTTCCGCCGCGGTCATGTGGTAACGAACGAAGTCCTGGAAGATCACGCCGATATTGCTGCGCAATACGTCCAGGTCGTACTCGCGCAGGTCCACGCCGTCGAGCAGGATGCGGCCTTCGTCGGGGTCGTACAGCCGCGCGAGCAACTTCACCAGCGTGGTCTTGCCGGCGCCGTTTTCGCCGACCAGGGCAAGGACTTCCCCAGCCTTCAATGTGAAATCAAGGTGGCGAACCGCCCAGCGGTCGGCGCCGGGGTATTGGAAGCCGACATCCTCGAAGACGAAGCCTTGCCTGATCGGCGTCGGAAACGCCCGTGGATTTTCCGGCGAAACGATTTCAGGTTCGATCTCGAAAAATGAGTACAGGTCCTCCAGGTAAAGCGCCTGTCCGGCCACGGAGGAAAAGCCACTGAGAAGTCCCTCCAGCAGGCTGCGCAGGCGGCGGAACGAACCTGCCAGGAAGGTCAGGTCGCCGATGGTGAATTCGCCGCGAACGGTGCGCCATGCGATGTAGGCGTAGGCAACGTAATAGCCCAGCGTGCCCAGTCCGGTAAGCAGGCTGCCCCACCCGGCCCGGCTGATCGCGAGCCTGCGGTTCGCCGCATAAAAACCATCGGCCAGCTTGCGGTAGCGCTCGATCAGGAAACCATTCAATCCGAATATCTTGGTTTCCTTCGCCGTTTCCACCGACGCACCGGTCTGGCGGATGTACTCGAGCTCGCGGCGCTCCGGCGTCCAGGCAAAGTTCAATGAATAGTTCAGCGCATTGAAATGCGCCTCGCCGATGAAGGCCGGTACCAGTGCGACCAGCAACAGCAGCATCAGCCAGGGTGCGTAGATCATCAGGCCGGCGGCAAAACTGATCACCGTCACCAGGTCCTGGGCCTGGCCGAACAACTGGCTCATCAGGGTCATGCGGCCCATCGTCTGGCGACGCGCGCGGTCGAGCTTGTCCTGCAGTTCGCTGTCTTCGAAATCCTCGAGGTCAAGGGTCGCGGCGTGCTGCATCAGGCGGACGCTGGTGGCGTTGGTGAATCGCTCGGACAACAGCGCATCGATCAGCGCGACCAGCCTGCCCAGCACGTCGGATGCGACCGCTAAGCCCAGTTCGAGCCACAGCAGGCCATAAAGGGGCGACAGCAGTCCGCTGTCCCACCATTCGCGAATCGTCTCAAGTCCCGTATCCAGGGCGACCAGGCGCAGGGCCTCATCGATGATCAGCTTGCCGACATACAGGGTCACTACCGGCAGCAGCGCGCGCACCAGGCGCAGCGACAGGCTGGCAAGGGTCATGCCCGGGCTGGTTTCCCAGATCTGCTTCAGGAACGGCGGCAGGTTGCGCAATGCGCCAACGCGTTCGCGAAGGCTTTTCCGGCCTGGCGCCGGCTTGCCTGCCCGGTTTGCGCCGCCAGCCACTCAGTCGTCGGCCACGACGGCCAGCCCGAACAAGTCGTGCTCGTCCGAGCCCATGATTTCCACGTCCACCAACTGCCCCGGATGCAAGCCGGCTTCCAAGCCATTCTGGATCTGCACCAGGCCGTCGATCTCCGGGGCATCGGCCATCGACCGGCCGATGGCAAGCTCGCCATCGATCAGGTCAACCAGCACCTTCTGCGTCGAACCGACCTTGCGCTCCAGCTTTTCAGCGCTGATCTCGGCCTGCAACGCCATGAATCGCGCTAGTCGTTCCTGTTTCACTTCCTCGGGCACGGGGTCGGGCAAGTCATTGGCCTTCGCGCCGTCCACCGGCGAGTAGGCGAATGCGCCGACGCGATCGAGTTCGGCCTCGTCCAGGAAGTCGAGCAGTTGTTCAAACTCGGCTTCGGTCTCGCCGGGGAATCCGACAATGAACGTGCTGCGGATCGTGATGTCGGGGCAAACGCTGCGCCAGCGTTGGATGCGCTCGAGCGTCTTGTCCACCGCGCCCGGGCGTTTCATCAGCTTGAGGATGCGCGGGCTGGCGTGCTGGAAGGGGATGTCAAGGTAGGGCAGCAGGCGGCCTTCTGCCATCAAGGGAATGATGTCGTCCACGTGCGGATACGGATACACGTAGTGCAGGCGCGTCCAGGCGCCGAGTTCGGACAGGCCTTCGCACAAGGCCTTCATGCGGGTCTGGTAGGACTTGCCGCGCCATTCGCGTTCCGCGTATTTCAGGTCAACGCCATAGGCGCTGGTGTCCTGCGACACGACCAGCAATTCGCGCACGCCGCCCGCCACCAGTTTCTCGGCCTCGCGCAACACTTCATCTACCGGGCGCGATACCAGGTCGCCACGCATGGACGGAATGATGCAAAAGCTGCAGCGGTGGTTGCAGCCTTCTGAAATCTTGAGATAGGCGTAGTGCTTCGGCGTCAACTTCACGCCGATGTCGGGCAACAGGTCAATGAAGGGGTCTCGCCTGGGCGGCAGCGCGGCGTGCACCGCAGTCATCACCGAGCCGTAGTCCTGCGGGCCGCTGATGGACAACACGCCGGGATGCGCATCGCGAATCAATTCGGATCGCTTGCCCAGGCAACCGGTGACGATGACCTTGCCGTTCTCGGCAAGCGCCTCGCCAATCGCGTCCAGCGATTCAGCCACGGCCGAATCGATGAAGCCGCAAGTATTCACCACCACCACGTCGGCATCGCCATAACTGGGCACGATCTGGTAACCCTCCACCCGCAACTGGGTAAGGATCCGCTCGGAATCAACCAGGGCCTTGGGGCAACCGAGGCTGACGAAACCGACTTTTGGCTGGAGCAGGGACATGGAAAGGCCAGGAAAGGACGCGAGGACCGCAATTATAGCCGCCACCACTTGCCTGCCCCCGGCTGGGCGTATCCTTTGTTCAGGAGGGACAACCCATGGGCCACTGGATATCCTTGGAAACGCACAGTGGGGTCATCTCCGCCTGGCGCGCCAACCCTGCCATCCCCGCCCGCGGGGCGCTGGTGGTCGTGCAGGAAATCTTCGGGCTCAACTCGCACATCCGCGGCGTCGTGGACAAGTTTGCCGCCCACGGGTACACGACCATCGCCCCGGCCCTGTTCGACCATTTCGAGAAGAACGTCGAACTCGGATATGACGAGGACGGCGTTGCCTACGGCAGGAAACTGGTCGACCAGCTAGGCTTCGACCGCGCCGTTGAAGGCGTACAGGCAGCCATGGAAGCGGTGCAGGACGTGGGTGCTGTTGGCGTGGTCGGCTTCTGCTGGGGCGGAACCGTTGCCTACCTGGCGTGTTCGCGGCTGGGCATGCCGGCGGTGAGTTACTACGGCGGGCGTACCGTGCCCTTCCTCAATGAAAAGCCCGCCGCCCCCTTGCTACTGCACTTCGGCGAACATGACCCGATCATTCCGCCGGCGGACATCGAAAAACACCAGGACGCATTGCCCGAGGCCGAGATCCACATCTGGCCGGCGGGGCATGGCTTCAATTGCGACCAGCGCGCGGACTACAACGCCACGGTGGCGGTACAGGCCCTGCAGCGCTCCCTCGCCTTCTTCAGCCTCCACCTGAAGTGAAGCAATTCGAGCTGGACCCGCGGCTCGCCGCGGACAGCCACTGGCTGGCCGACGGGTCCCTGTGCCAGGTCCGACTGATGGACGACATGCGGTTCCCGTGGCTGGTACTGGTGCCTCGCGTGGCGGAGGCGATCGATTGGTTCGACCTGGGCGAGCCGGACCAGCATGCTTTACTCGATGAAGTGGGCCAGGCAGCGGGCCTTCTTCGCAGGGATGCCGACTGCGAAAAAATCAACATTGGCGCCCTGGGCAATATCGTGCGGCAACTGCATGTGCACGTGGTCGCCCGCAAGTGCGGCGACGACGCGTGGCCGGGGCCGGTATGGGGCAGCGGCGAGGCAAAGCGATTCAGCGCAGACGCGCTTGACGCGCGCCTGGCCGAACTGCGCCTGCTGTTGGCCGGGCGTTAGCCCGATCGGCTTGCCATCACCGCGCGGGTTCAATCAGGTACGCGGTAGCGTAACCCCGGTCTGGCCCTGGTACTTGCCACCACGATCCTTGTAGGACGTCTCGCATACTTCGTCCGACTCGAAAAACAGCATTTGCGCCACGCCCTCGTTCGCATAGATCTTGGCGGGTAGCGGCGTGGTGTTGGAGAACTCCAGCGTCACGTGGCCTTCCCACTCCGGTTCAAGCGGCGTCACGTTGACGATGATGCCGCAGCGCGCGTAGGTGCTCTTGCCCAGGCAAACAACCAGGGTATTGCGCGGAATGCGGAAGAATTCGACGGTGCGCGCC